>DASSMN010000555.1:0-7480 GCA_035688885.1 Gemmatimonadales bacterium | reverse complement strand
TTGTTCCGTGCGGCCTCGATCCAGTCCACCTCGGCCGTGGCCACCACGCGTACGCGGCCCTCCTCGCGGACCAGCAGCCGGTCAGCCGGCGCCGGCTGCGCCGGCGATGCCGACGCGCGCAGGTCCCGCTGCTCCAGCCGGATCTGCTCCAGCAGCGAGAGCAGGCGCGCCCGCTCGCCCGGCTCGGGTCCCAGCACCGCGGCGCGTCCCCGGGCGAACGCGGTGCGGAACCGGTCCTCGGTGTAGGGCTTCAACAGGTAGTCCAGAGCTTGGGCATCGAAGGCGCGGAGCGCGTACTGGTCGTAGGCGGTCACGAAAATCGTGACCGGCAGCCGGTCGGCGGGGATGGCCTGCAGCACCTGGAACCCGTCGAGCTCGGGCATCTGCACGTCCAGGAACAGGAGATCGGGCGCGTGGGTCAGGAGCCCGGTGACGGTGGCCGGCCCGTCGGCGCACTCCGCGACCACTTCGACCTCCGACTCACGTCGAACCAGACGCCGAAGGCGTTGGCGCGCGAGCGGCTCGTCGTCCGCGATCAGTGCCCGCAGCCCCGCGGTCACGACGGCGACTCCGCCAGCATGCCACGCAGCGACTCCCCCAGTTGCCCGGTCAGCTCGTCGGCGCGGTGAGGCTCGGGCTCGGCGAGGGTCGCGATGGTTTCCAGCGTCCTGCGGAGCAGGTCGGGGTCGAGCCGCCAGCGGAGCGTCGCCAACCGGGCCGCGCCCAGATCCCGCTCCAGCCGGGCGGCCTCGAGACTCCGCTCAGCCAGCAGCCGGCCGAGGGTCCAGGCGTGCGAGGCCGCCGCGAGCGCCACGTAGGCGCACACGTTGTAAATGAGACCGGCCGCGGCGTAGGTCCCGTCCATGTCGGGGGTCACCCACAGACGGACAGCGAGCAGATGGAGCCCGAGCAGGCACAGCGCGGCCACCAGGTGCGCGGCAGCCAGCCGTACGCCGGTGAGCTCGCGCCGCGCCAGCGCCGCGCTCAGTCGCAGCACGACCACGGTGAGCGGCACCCAGAGCATCGCCTCACCCAGCCGAGGCCGCAGCAAGTCGAGGAACGGCTCGGGATCATGCGCGATCCAGCCGGCGACGATGTCCTCATGAGTGCCCAGCAGGGCCATCCCGAGCCAGCCTACGGCTGCGGCGCCGACCATCGCTTTCCAGCCGATCGGACGCGGCGGCCGAGTGAGTGCTTCGACCCCGAGTCCATCGAGCTCGGCCTCGGTCTCGAGGGGCGTCGGCGCCGACCGCAGCGGAAGCTCGATCCGGGCCAGCGTGCCGTCCTCGTCGTCGCGCAGGTCCAGCCTCGCGGCGTCGCCGTACAGCTCACGGAGCCGAGCGCGGGTGTTGCCCAGACCCAGGCCTTCGCGCACGGTGCCGGGCGGCAGGCCGCGCGCGTCGTCCAGTACCTCCAGCACCAGGAGTTCCCCGCTTCGCCGGCCGCGCACGCTCACCCGTCCCGGCCCAGCCCGACGCGCGGTGCCGTGGCGGATGGCGTTCTCCACCAGCGGCTGCAGCACCAGCCGGGGCACGGCCGCGTCCATCACGTCCGGGTCCACGGCGATCTCGACGGTCAGGGCCCCCTGGAACCGAAGCCGCTGGATGTCGGCATATGCCTCGAGGAGGGCGACCTCTTCACGTAGCGGCACTTCCTGGGTGGTGTGGTCGGCAAAGCTCCGATCGAGCAGGCTTCGAAGCCGGCGCGCGACGCCCGCGGCGGCGGCAGGATCGCGATGGACCAGCTCGCTCACGGCGTTCAGGGTGTTGAACAGGAAGTGCGGGTGCAGCTGCAGCGACAGCACATGGAGCCGGGCGTCGAGCAGTCGGGCCTCGAGCCGGGCTGCCCTCAGCGTGACGGCATCGAGGTCTCGGCGGCGGCGGAGGGCAACGCCCGCGCCGGCCAGGAACAGATAGAGGAAGAGGGCCTGGTCCAGCCGCGTCAGGTACCATATGGCCGGCGAGGCTGGCCGCGGGAGACCCAGCCATCCGGTCGCGAGCCATCCCCACGCGCCATCCACCAGCGAGAGCAGCAGCGCCAGCGCCACGTGGGCTGACAGGATTCGGGCCCGGCGCCCCGCGACCCATCCCAGCTCGCCGGTGAGTGCCACGAGCGGCGGCGTGACCACGATCCACGGTAGGGCGAACAGCAGGGTCTGCGCGAGTGCGAGCGCCGCCGCCGCGGGCGGCCGTGGAATGGCGACGACCCGGATGGTCGTCCGGACCAGCGCGAGCCCGAGGTAGACTGCGGCGGCCATCGCATACGCGCGTGCCACGTCGTGCTGCCGACGAGGAATCATGGTCGAGTATGCCGATCTTGTTCGGCGGTTGGCAATGTGATCGGGACGAGTCGCACCGAAGCCGGGACGAATGGTGTGTCGAGCGCCGTCAGCGCCGCCTGGTACTCGCGCCGGTGCCGTTCGTCCCTGGCGTGTCGGGGCCAAGATCGCCGCGGAGTCTCAGGAGGGCCGTCGTGGTCGAGCGGCACTCACCCAGCACATCGCCGCCTGGCGGCGAGGAGGCTCCATGCAGCGTCCATCCCTGGCTGGCGCGCTTCTGCCCGCCTTTGCGCTCACCCTCATCGTCGCCTGCGAGGGCGACACGCCCCAGGCCCCGCGGGGGGCGGCACCGCCCGTGGAGACGGACGTCGCTGCCGATATCACACTGCCGCCGTTCAACCTCAAGTCCTGGCAGGCGCGCGCGCCCAGCCTGAGCCGGGCCTGCGGGGCCGCGGTGTACCGCAAGTTCGACTTCTGGCTGGGGCACTGGGAGATCGAGGACTTTTCGGGTGGCGAGCCTCCCGTCGACGGTGGCGACGACGTCATCACCAGCGACCTGGGCGGCTGCGTCGTGTTCGAGAACTATGCCGGAGGAGGGTTCGTCGGCCGCAGCATGAATACCGTCGATCCGCTCACCGGCCAGTGGCACCAGCACTGGTCGGACAACAGCGGAGTGGTGCTCGACCTGGCCGGCGCTCCGACCGCGACGGGGATGCTCCTCGAGGGCACCCGGCCGACCCCCGCGGGCGGCACCATCGCCGACCGAATCGAATGGACCCCGCTCTCGACCACGGAGGTGCGGCAACTGTGGCAGTTCACGGTCAACGGCGGCCCGGTCAACGTCCAGTTCGACGGGTTGTACCACAAGCGGACCAGCGTCATGCTGGACCCGGAGGTGCCAACCACCGCGTGCCAGGACCCCGCCTTCCCGGCCCCGCGGCAGCTCGACTTCACGCTCGGCCAATGGAAAGTGGATCTGAGCGGTCCGCTCGCGGAAGACGACCAGGGCACCAACCTGCGCAGCACGATTGCGACGGACCTGAGCGGCTGTCTCCTCGAGGAGAGGATCACCGGCAATGACGGCTACGAGGCCAGAGTGTTCAGCACCGGGCGCCGGCGGACGGGCCAGTGGTTTCGAACCTATATCGACAACCGGGGGCTTCGGGTGTTCCTCGCCGGGCAGCAGGAAGGCGACAAGATGGTTCTGCGGGGACAACTGCCGACGGGTGGGACCGCCGCGGCCGACGTGCGCGTCACGTGGGAGCCGGTGGCCCGGGGACGCTTCCGCCAGGACTGGCAGGTGACGCGCGATGGGGGCGCAACCTGGCGCAGCCTCCTGGTAGCCATGTACCGTCCGCGGTAGGGCGGCAGGCGAGCCATCCTGAGCAGGCGGAGGACGGCGCCGCTCCGAGACTCCTTGCGCTCGCTCGGGATGGCCCGGCTTCCATGGTACTTTAGACTGGCGTCATAAGTCATTGTCATATAGAGCATCTCATCGTCAGGCTCATCCGCCTTCAGAGCCGAGACTCACCCCTTACCCCGCCGCGGCCATCAGCTCCACCGGACCGCGCCGCAACGCTCGCCACGCCGGGAGCAAGGCGCCAGCGAGCGTCGCCACCGCGAGCGGGAACGCGGCGGCCAGTACCGCGCTCAAGTCCCACGTGGCGGCGCCGCGCAGGATCGTGGGCAGTACGCTCCACACCGACCAGCCGAACCAACAGCCAGTCACCACCCCACCGATTACCACCGCCCCGGCGTGGGCTGCGACCAGCATCGCCAGCCGCCGCCGGCTCGCCCCCATTGCCCGCCGAACGCCGAGCTCGGGGATCAGCGCGCGGACCCAGATGCGCATGACGGCGAACATCCCGATGCACGCCAGCAGCGTGGTCACCCACCCCTGAAAGCCGATCCACCGGGCGAACCACTCCACGGGCGCCGCCTCGCGCGCATGCAGGTCCGCCAGCCGGGTCAGCTGCGTCCGCACATCCGCCGGACCGAGCTCGGCGGTCACGTGCTGCCGTACCCGGCCGACGACACCCGGTCCGCCCCCTTCCGGCACCAGCAGCTCGGCGCTGGAGGGCGGATGCTGGAGGATGCTGAGATAGACAGTGAAGCGGGGCTGAAACCGGGCGCCGAAGCCCCACGCCGGCGCATCGTCCACGATCCCGACAACCGTGTACCATTGCTTGTCGTCACCCACCTGCATCGCCCGGCCGATCGCCTCTCCGTGCTGGAAGTGACGCGCGGCAAGCGCCCGGTTCACGACGGCCACGCGACGGGCTCCGGCCCGGTCGCGGGACTGGAGCGCTCGGCCCGCCGCCAGGTGGATGCCGAGCGCCTGAAACGAATCGGGGCTGACGATGTGGTGAGTAGCGTAGAAGGCCTGGTATCGCGACGGCAGCCCGCCTTCCGAGCAGTCGCCGCAGTCCGTCATGACCGAAGCAGTAGTGCCGAGCCCGGTGATGGCGCCGGGACTGGTAAGGCTCGCCGGAAGCGAGTCCGCCTCGAGCCGATCGAGCAGCGCCGCGTAGCGGCGGCCTAGCTCGGCACGATCGTGTCCGGCGGTGCTGAGCTCGACTACCCCGGTTGTACCGCTGACGGCATCGGTGGTCAGAGTCTCGCCGGCCTGCCGCGCCACCAGGGCGGCGGTCACCAGCACGGCGATGCTGGCCGCGAATTGGGCGGACGCGGGGACAAAGATCTGCCGCGGGGCCCGGTCGGCCTCGGCCAGCGGTTCGGTGCGCGCGAAAATGACGGGCAGCAGTCCGCTCAGGATCACCACCGCGGCTGTGGCGAGTGCGGCCATGAGCGACGCCCCCGGCTGGGACCGCGCGATCTCGCCCGGCCACCCGGCGATCGCGAGCCGGCCGACTCCCATCCCCAGCAGCCATCCGACCCCGAGCGCGACCGCCGCGATGGCCGCCGCCTCGAGCAACGCAGCGTTCCGTATCGTCGCCCGCGAGGCGCCCACCGCGCGCCGAACCGCGTTGTCCGCGCTGCGGGCGGCATCCCTCGCTCCGACCAGCGCCACGACGGTGATGCTCGCCGTCCCGAACGTGGCGACGGCCACACCGAGCAGCAATCCGAACAGCGCCGCCGTCCCCTGTGCCTGGGTCTCGCCGGGCGTCATTGCGTCCGACCAGGGAAGCCCGAGCCGCCCGCCGCCAACCGTCGAGATCTCGAGGCCAGGCCGACCGCCACCTACGTAGCTGCCCACCAGCGACACGACTGGCAGGAGCGCCGCGAGGGCGGCTGCGGCCGCCAGCCCGATCAGGATGGCGGTACCGTGATCCAGGCGGAGGCCTCCGAGCGTGCTGGAGATAGCGGCCCGGAACGTCTGATGTGGTCGCGTTGAGCTTGGCGTGTGTGGCATCGGCTCTCACCGGAAGAGTCCCTCGAGCAAGGTATCGTCTCGCGGCCTCCGGCATCAGGGGCGTCCCACTCCGACTTGACCGGCCCGGACGCGGCACTAATCTCCCATCGTCGGCTTCCACTCCATCCGCCCGTCCGATTCGGGGACCTTCGCCCATGCCTCGATTGCTGGTGCTCTTCGTGACCGCATTCGTCGACATGGTCGGTCTGGCCATGATCGTCCCCCTGTTGCCCTTCTACGCCACCGATCTGGGCGCGAGCGCAACCATCGTGGGCATGCTGGTCTCCGCCTTCTCCGTCGCCCAGCTCGCGGTCGCCCCGCTCTGGGGCCGCTTCTCCGATCGCTACGGCCGACGTCCCGCCATCCTCGCCGGTCTCCTGCTCACCGCCGGCGCCTACCTGATCTTCGCGGCCGCCCGCTCGGTGCCTGCCCTGCTCCTCTCCCGCCTCGTTCAAGGCATGGGCGGGGGCACCATCGGCGTAGTCCAGGCATATGTTGCCGATGCCTCCGCCCCCGAGCAGCGCACCAAGAGCCTTGGCTGGCTGTCCGCCGTCACCAGCCTCGGCGCCGTGGCGGGGCCCGCGTTCGGGTCGGCGATGATCAGCCTGGGCGGCAAGAGCGCTCCCGGCATTGCGGCCGCGGTGCTGGCGCTCCTGGTCGCGGGCTTCGCGGCGCGGTTTCTGGTGGAGTCGCGGGAGCTCGCAGCGAGCGCCGCACACGCCCACCCCGCTCGCACGAGTCCACGACGAGCGATCGCCCGCGTCGTCTCGCACTGGCGCGAGCCGGCCTCGCGGCTCATCTGGATCTACACCGTCGGCATCGGCGCCTTCTACGGCACGATCCAGGTGGTTCCGCTGCTGCTCCAGCACCGGCTCGGGGTCACCGAGCGCACGGTCGGCTATTTCGTCATGTACCTGGGCGGAATGGGCGTGGTGGTCCGCTCGCTGCTGCTGGGCCGAGCGGTCGATCGGCTGGGCGAGGTGCGCCTGTCCCGCCTGGGCCTCGTTCTGCTGGCGGCCGGTCTCGCGGGTACGGGCCTGGCCACCCACAACGGCCCGCTGTTTCTGGGCTTCACCCTCATGCCCCTGGGCACGGCGTTCCTGTTTCCGTGCGTCACCGGGCTCCTGTCGCGGGTGGTGCCGGGTGAAGATCGTGGCCTCTACATGGGCGTGCAGCACACCTTCGGCGGCGGCTCCCGGGTGCTGTTTCCGGTGGCCGCGGGCGTGTTGATGGATCATTTTGGCGTGGGGGTCCCGTTCTGGCTGGCGGGACTGCTGGTGCTGGCGGTGCTCCCGTTCGCGTGGGGCCTGGCGGATGCGCTGGCGGCCGAATCGCCGCCGGACACGGCGGTCCTCCTCGTCAGTTCGGCCGACGTGACCGGGGAGTTTCCGGTAGAGAAGGTGGTGGAACAGCCCGAGTCATCTTGAGCGCGGCCGGTAGTCTCGCCAGAACCCCTCGATCTCGTCGCGCCCCCGCGCCGGCTCGGTCCGCACCAGGGTCACGATCTCCGCGTCGTCAGGGAACAACGCGAGCAGCGGACCGACATCGCCGCTCCGCTCGAACTGCTGCAGCCCCTGCGTGAACTCGTGGGCCGGCCCGGTGCTCATGCATGGATCCTCGCGGAGGAGGGAACGGGATCGCGCAGCGACGGACACGCCTGAGCCGCGATTCCGTCACGGCCGTCCGAACGTCGCGCCTACAACCTTACCGGTGGCCGAGGGCGGGCCGCTCCCGGTCCCCATTCGTCGCCCTCGAACCCGTCCTCGGGACGGCGTCCGCTCTCGAGCTCCTGCACCTCCCGCTCTGCGGCCTCCAGCTCGTCGCGATCG
>DASSMN010000284.1:0-4347 GCA_035688885.1 Gemmatimonadales bacterium | reverse complement strand
CGGAGGACTCCACCCGCTGGGTCAGGGAGCTGGATGATGACGTGGCGTGGCCCCGGGTGCTCTCCCGCCGAAGCGGGACCCTTGCGGCGCACGCCAGCAGCGTCCAATGCAGCATGCGGGAGTGCGTCGTGATGTTCCCAGTCCACCGGCCGATGCTGAGCTGCGCCTACCGCGCGGTCCGAATGACTCAGGTGTTCACCCGGATCCGCATGACACCGGGCGGCGTTCGCGACGTTCGTTGCCACGAGCGCCAAGTGTAGCGAGGGTCGGCTAACTCGAGGCGTGCACCCCGCGCGCGCCGGTGCGTTGCGATGCACGCCCCCCCCGGCGTTCCTGTTGTCCACCCCGACAGCCGCCCCGGATCGAGCCCTGCGAACGGCCGGTCTGCGCATCCGGAAACCGGGGCGGGGCCCAACCCGTCTGGACTCAAGCCTGTTGTCCCCCGCGTCGCCTACCGCTCGAGGATGCCCCCTATGTCATGCTCTGCAGATCCCGTCGGACGCCGCATCGGTCTGGTGCTTTGCCTGCTGGTGTCGCTTGCTCCTATGCGCGTTTCTGCGCAGGAGCGAGTCGATACGGCCGAATATGCGGGCCGGCGCGCCCGGCTTCTGGCCGGCATGCCCGATGGGATCGCGATCATCCTGGGGGGCGAAGAGCACAGCTACCCCGTCCGGTTCCGGCAGTCGCCCGACCTCTACTACCTCACGGGCCTGGAGGAGCCGGGCATCGTCCTGGTGCTCAACGGGGTGACCAAGAAGGCCGCCGTCTTCGCCCTCAAGCGTCCCAAGTTCGGGGCGCCTGAGCCGGTTGCCGACCTGCGGGACATCGATCAGCCGGTGCAGCGCTACGGGCTACCGGTGCAGCCGATGGAAAATTTCTTCACCTTGCTGAGCTACGCGGCGTGGAACCCGGCGGTGCAGAAGCTCTACGTGCAGTTGAGCCCGCCCGACGATCTGCTTCATTCGCGGGGAGAGTCGCGCGCCGCCAATGCCATCGCCATGGAGCATCCGGTCCTGGGTCATGCGCCGCTGCCCACGCAGGCCATCGAGCGGATCCACGCCGCCGTTCCGCACCTGGAGCTGGTGGATGTGAGCCCCAAGCTCGACGAGCTTCGATGGGTCAAGTCCCGGTATGAGATCGAGCGGCTGCGGCAGGCGGGTCGTATCGGCGCGGCCGCGGTAGCGGAGGCCATCAAGGGCACGCGGCCCGGGATGTACGAGTACGAGGTCGCGGCGGCGGCGCAGTACGTGAACACGCGACTGGGGGCGCGAGGCGATGCCTTTCCGCCGATCGTGCCCTCGGGCCCGCTCGCGCCGATCGTGCACTACATGGACAACACGAGGCAGATGCAGGCGGGAGAGCTGGTGTACATGGACTATGGGTCCGACTGGCAGTACTACACGTCCGACATCACGCGCACCTGGCCGGTCTCGGGCCGCTTCACCGCGGAGCAGGAGAAGATGTACCGCTGCGTGCTGGACGCGCGGAACGCGATCATCGCGGCGATAAAGCCGGGCGCCACCATCGCGTCGCTCCAGGACGTGGCCGCCGCCGTCTACGCCAAGCACGGCTATGCGAAGGAGTTCGAGGCGACCGGGCGGTACATCGGTCACTTCGTGGGCATCGCGGTGCACGATGTGATGGACATCGCGGGAGCGGCCGCCCAGAAGCCGTTCGTGGCCGGCACGGTGTTCAACGTCGAGCCGATTCTGGAGATTCCCGACCGAAAGATCCACATTCGACTGGAAGACACCATCGTGGTGACCGAGACCGGGGCCGAGAACGTCACTGCCGCCGTGCCGGCCGAGGTCGAGCCGCTCTACGCGCTCATCAAGCAGCGGGGCGTCAATTCGTCCCCGGTGGGCAACGCCTCGACCCAGTAGCCGCGCGAAGATCCAGGCCCCGCTCGAGCGGCGTCCGGATGGAGAGGAGAGGTGGCTCCCGAGGCCGTACTGCTTGGCCGCGACCCCGGGAACCGGGTACTGCGGGGTCCTGCGGTCCTGCCAGTGAGTTGGATGCGAGACGAGTGAAAAGGGTTGCGCATCCCGCGTCCGCGAGCACAATCGCTAGATTTGGGCCATGCGCGAAGCCCGCCTGCGGCCCGAGTTCGCCCACCTCTATCCTGGACTGACACCTGGCCGCTGGGAGCCTGCCTCGCGGATCGCGGAGGCGGTGCTGGCCAACATGCTGCTCCATCAAATGGGCGAGGCGCCCCAGCAGGTGCGACTCGACGAGGCCCACTTCGAGTTCCGAGGCGGGGTAGAGCCCGATCGAGCGGCCCGCAGCGGCCGGCGGTCGGACTCGTGACCCGTTCTGCCGAGGTTTCCGTGACCGATCTTCGCTATCCCATCGGGCCGTTCTCGTATGACGGCCGGATGACCGACGACCGCCGCGCCGCGTGCATCGCGCGGATCGCCGCGGCGCCGGCTCGGCTCCGGGCCGCGGTCACCGGACTCGACGACGGCCAGCTTGACACGCCATATCGTCCCGGAGGCTGGTCGGTGCGCCAACTCGTCCACCACGTCCCGGACAGCCACCTGAACGCCTACACCCGCATCCGCCTGGCACTCACCGAGGACACGCCCACCATCAAGCCGTACGAGGAAGCGCGCTGGGCCGAGCTGCCCGATGCCCGGACCTTGCCGGTAGAGATCTCACTGCGCCTGCTCGAGTCGCTCCACGCCCGGTGGGTGCCGCTGCTCGAGCGGCTCACCGGCTCAGACGGCGCTCGTCCCCTCCGCCATCCGGAGCACGGGCGGATCATGACGGTGGACGAGCTGGTGGCGCTCTATGCCTGGCACGGCGACCATCACACGGCGCACGTCACCAGCCTGCGCGACCGGATGGGATGGCACTGAGGGGCTGGCGAGCGGTCGCGGACTCTCTCATCACCAGCCTCTGCCGGCCGGTTCGGCACATCACTTCGTTCTGAGGTCGACCGCATGACACCTGGCACGACCACGGCCATCGCTGTGCCCGAGCGCGTGAGCCCGCTCGAGCTCGCGCCGGCGGAGTTCCGCCGCCTCGGGCACGAGCTGGTGGATCAGATCGGCGACTTCCTGGAGTCCCTTCGAGGACGTCCGCTCACCAGCGGCGAGACCCCGGCGGAGATTCGCGCGCTGCTGGGGCGCGCGTCGCTCCCCGAGCGCGGCACGGCGGCAGACGCGCTGCTGCCCGACACGGCCCGGCTCCTGTTCGACCACTCGCTGTTCAACGGCCACCCCCGGTTCATGGGCTATATCACCTCGTCGGCCGCACCGTTGGGGATGCTGGCGGACCTGCTCGCCGCCGCCGTGAACCCGAATGTCGGGGGATGGGAGCTGTCGCCGGTGGCCTCGGAAATCGAGGCGCAGACCGTACGGTGGATCGCGGAGCTGGTGGGATACCCGAGCGACTGCGGCGGGCTGCTGGTGAGCGGCGGGAACATGGCCAACTTCGTCTGCTTCCTGGCCGGACGACGAGCCATCCTGGGCGAGGCGACCCGCAGCACGGGCCTGGCCGTCACGGCACCGCTCCGGGTGTATGCCTCGGCCGGCACCCACACCTGGATCCAGAAGGCGGCGGACCTGTTCGGCCTGGGAACGGACGCCATCCGCTGGATCCCCACCGATGCCGCGCAGCGGCTTCGTACCGACGTTCTGCGTGAGTGCATTCGCGAGGACCTGGCGCGGGGCGACCGTCCGATCATGGTGGTGGGCACGGCGGGCAGCGTCGCGACCGGAGCAGTGGATCCGATTCGCGAGCTGGCCGAGATCTGCCGCGCGCACGGGCTCTGGCTCCACGTCGACGGTGCGTACGGCGCTCCGGCCGCGGTGCTGCCCGATGCGCCCGATGACCTGCACGCGCTCAACCTGGCGGATTCCCTGTCAGTGGACCCGCACAAGTGGCTCTACGCCCCGCTCGAGGCCGGGTGCGTGCTGGTGCGCGAGGCCCGCCGCCTCGGCGAGGCGTTCGGCTACACGCCCAGCTATTACCGCTTCGAGCTGGACGCCGACGAGCCCCCGATCAATTACTACGAGCTGGGGCTGCAGAACAGCCGTGGGTTTCGTGCCCTCAAAGTGTGGCTGGGGCTCCGGCAGGCCGGACGGGCCGGGTACGTGCAGATGATCGGCGACGACTGCCGCCTGGCGGCCTCGCTGCACCGGCACGTGGCGGCGCACCCCGAGCTCGAGGCGGCCACCCTGGGCCTGAGCATCGCGACCTTCCGCTACGTGCCGCGCGACCTCCGGGGCGCCGGGGCGGCCGAATCCTATCTCAACGCGCTCAATGAGGCGCTCCTGGCCCGCCTCAAGCTCGGCGGCACCCTGTTCGTGACCAACGCGGTCCTGGATGGACGATTTCTGCTCC
>DASSMN010000430.1:0-4776 GCA_035688885.1 Gemmatimonadales bacterium | reverse complement strand
GGCCCGGTCAGCCAGGCCCCTACTCCGCCCACGTTGCCGAGCACGTAGAGCGCCGCCATGGCCGGCGGAATCCAGACCGCGCCGAAGCCGATGTCCTGCGCGCCGGTGTGGAGCGCCTGCAGGAACCCCGAGACGATGTTGACCTGCCCCGTCGGCACCAGCCACAGCACCGCGACCGTACCCGCGATATAGATGAAGGCGATCAGCGGCGCGGAGAGCAGGATGGAGCGCGGGACCGTGCGGGTCGGGTCCTTGACCTCGCCGCCCATCACGGCGCACAGCTCGAGCCCCGCGAAGGCGAAGGCGATCGAGGCCCACAGGTTCAGTTTCTTGGGGTCGGCCAGGTCGGGGGTGAGCGCGGCGGCGTCCATCGGCGTGGCCGATGGGTGGGTGAACATGGCGTACACCCCGAGCGCCACCAGCACCACGCCCGGCACGTAGGTGCCCAGGGCACCCACGTTCTGGAGCCATCGCCCGACTCGCAGGCCGACGACGTTGAGCCAGACCGCCGCCCAGAGCGCGATCAGGGTGGCCGGCAGCACGTACAGCCAGCTGCTCTCGAGCTCGGTGCCGCCCCGCCCGATGACGTAGGTGCCCACCACGGCGGTCGACATGAGGAGGTTGGGGTAGTACAGGATGTTGTTGACCCAGTAGCACCACCCGCACAGAAACCCGTGTCCTTCCCCGAACGCGCGCTTGGTCCAGGCGTAGATGCCGCCCTCGTCGGGATAGCGGGCGGCCAGGTCGCCGACGGCGAGGCCCTGCGGCACGAAGAAGAACAGCGCCGCGAGGACCCACAACGTGATCGAGCTGGGCCCCGCCGCGGCGGCCGTGGCGAACCAGCGGAGGCTCACCACGGCCACCACGTTGAACAGCACCATGTCGCGCAGGCCGAGCGCGCGCGGAAGCGTGGGAAGGTCGGTCGCGGGCGCGGCGGTGGCGGTCATGCGGGGTCAGCCTTTGAGGTAGAGGCGGTCGGGGTCGAGCACCTGGCGCAGCAGGTGGAGCTCCTGGTCGGTCGGCGCGGCGATCTCGTCCAGCGTAGGCCGCTGACGGAGGCGCCAGCCGACACCGTGCTGGACATCCTGGGCGGTGACGCCGGGATACAGCGCGGCCAGCACGAGCTCACCCGAAGCCGGGTCGGCTTCCAGCACGGCCTTGTCGGTCACGACCTTGACCGGGCCGGCGCCGGGTATGCCGAGCTCGCGCCGGCTGTGCCCGTGGGCCCGGTGGCCCGGGCTGGTGATGAAGTCGACGGTCTCGGGAAATGCACGGCGGCTCAACCGGCTGATCACGACGGTGCGTTGCGCGTGGATCGCGATCTCCGCGGCGCCGCCGCTACCGGGCAGCCGCACCTCCGGGTGACCGTACGCGCCGACGACGGTCGTGTTGATGTTGCCGTAGCGGTCGATCTGCGCGCCGCCCAGAAAGCCGACCTGGATCCGCCCGTTCTGGAGCAGGCACTGGAACACGTCGGCCATACCGCAGACCATGAGCGAGCCGGTGACCAGTGACGGATCGCCGATGCTCACCGGCAGTCGCTCGGGCAGCGCCCCGACCGCGCCCGACTCGTAAATCAGCAGCAGGTTGGGCGCGTGGGTGGCGCGGGCGAGGTTGCAGGCGAGGTTGGGAAGACCGATGCCGACGAAGACCACCTCGCCATCCCGGAGCTCGCGCGCGGCGACGGCGGCCATCATTTCGGCCGGGGTGTAGGTGGTTGGGGCGGCGGTCATGCCCTAGCTCCCTCGCTTCGCTCGGAATGAGGTCTCGACCACGACCGCAGGTCAGAACCCATAGTTCACCCCCGCACACACCCGCTGATCCGCGCGAAGCTGCTCGAGCCCCCCCATCCGCGCCACGTACGCCGCCCGATCCGGCACGCCGTACACGAACTCGGCGAGATAGCGCTCCAGCGAGGCCGGATCGCGCGAGATCTTCTCCCACGCGACGTAGAACGTGTTGTCTCGATCGTAGTACCCCTGGGCGTACGACGGGTGCGCGCCCCAGGGCTCGACCACCACCGCGTCCACCGCGAGGCCGGGAATCAGGGTGCGGTTGGGGTCGGCCCGGATCACCTGCTCGTCCACCAGCTCCTCGACCACCACGATCACGCGCCGGGAGGCGAAGGCGGCCTCCTTCTGGACCCCGAGCAGCCCCCAGATCTGGGTGTTGCCCTGGGCGTCGGCCCGCTGCGCGTGGACGATGGTCACATCCGGATTGAGCGCCGGCACCGTGGCAAGCCGTTCGCCGGTGTAGGGACACTCGACCTGCGCGATTTGCGGGTTGGCCGCGGGCAGATCGGTGCCCATGTAGTTCCGCATCGGCCAGAACGGAAGCCGCGCCGCCCCGGCGCTCAACCGCGCGACCATGCCGAAGTGGGAATACTCCTCCAGCTCCAGGCCACTCTTCCCTTCGACCGCGCGGCGGAAGGCGTGGAGCGACCCGGCCCCGGGATTGCCGGCCCAGGAGAACACGAGCTTCCGGGCGCAGCCCGCGGCGATCATCTGATCGTAGATGAGATCGGGCGTGAGGCGGCAGAGCGTCAGGTCCCGCCGCCGCTGCCGGATGATCTCGTGCCCGGCGGCAAAGCAGATGAGGTGGGTAAATCCCTCGATGACCACGGTGTCGCCGTCGCGCACGTGGGCCGCCACCGCGTCGCGCATGGTGGTGACCTTGGAGGCAGGCGTGGCGGGGCTCAAGCGATCTCGCCCAGCCGGGCATCGATCATCGTGAGCGCGGTGTCGATGTCGCCGGCCCCGACCACGAGTGGCGGTGCCAGCCGCAGCGTGCTCTTGCCGGCGCCCAGCAGGAGGAGGCCCTGCCGAAACGCTCCCTGCACCAGTTGCTCGACGATCTCGGGCGCGGGCTCGCGCGTGGCACGATCTTTCACGAACTCCACGCCCACCATCAAGCCCAGGCCGCGGACGTCACCGATGCAGCGGTGCTTGTCCGCCAGCTTGCGGACCCCGGCCTGTAAGCGCTCGCCCATGGCGACCGCGTTGGCCATGAGGCCCCCTTCCACCAGGTCCAGCGTGGCAAGCGCGGCCGCGCAGCACACCGGGTTGCCGCCGAAGGTGGAGCCATGGGAGCCGCTCTCCCAGGTGTTGACCGACTCCTTCGCGATGATCGCCCCGATCGGCATGCCCGAGCCGAGGCCCTTGGCGGTGAGCAGGATGTCGGGTTCCACCTCCTCGTGGTCGCAGGCCCACATCTTCCCCGTGCGGCCCACACCCGACTGGACCTCGTCGGCCACCAGCAGGATGCCGTACTTGTCGCAGATGGCGCGCAGGTCGCGGAGCCACCCCGTGGGCGGCACCACGTAACCGCCTTCGCCCTGGACCGGCTCCACGAAGATGGCCGCGACGTCGTGCGGGTCGAGATGGCGGGCGAACAGGTCGCGCTCGAGCGCCTCGGTGAGGCAGCCGCGGGTGCAGTCCGGCTTGTCGGCGCACCACTGGCAACGGTAGCGGTAGGCGAACGGGATGTGGTGTACGTCGGGCAGGAGCGGCCCGAACCCGGCATGTTGTCGCGCCTTGCTGCTGGTGAGGCTCACGGCACCGGTGGAGCGGCCGTGGAACGCGCCGCGAAAGGCGATGATCGCGGTTCGGCGGGTGGCGTAGCGCGCCAGCTTGATGGCGCCTTCGGTGGCCTCCGTGCCCGAGTTGGTCAGGAACACCCGCTTCCTGCTTGGCCCAGGCGCGATCCGCGCCAACCGCTCGCACAGCGCCGCCATGCCTTCGTAATAGAAGTCGGAGCCGCAGATGTGGAGGAACCGGTCGGCCGCGTCCTTCACGGCCGCGACCACCTTGGGGTGCCCGTACCCGGTGGAGCACACCGCGATGCCGGCCATGAAGTCCAGGTAGCGGTTCCCGTCCACGTCCTCGACCATCACGCCCTGCCCGCGCGCGACGACGAGCGGGTATTCCTTGATGTAACAGGAGGCGGTCCACGCCTCGTCGCGGTCCACGACGGCGCGGGCCTTGGGGCCAGGGGGCGGGGTCACGATTTTCGGGTAATCAGGCACCGCAAGCTCCAGGGTCTATGGGGTCGGCGGGGGACGAATGCGGTCACGCCGTTGCCGCAGCCGGCTGAGCGTGAGCGATGGTCTACCACGGAAGCACGGAAGACACGGAGGACTCCATGGCAGTTCGGCTGCTCTCATTCCGTGCAGCACGCGATCGGTTCTATATGGTTCTTGGGGGGTGGGAGGCACCCCAGAATTGCTGTCGTGATGCCGCCTCCGGCGCGGAAGGAGAGGAGGTCCGATACGCCACGAACCCCCATTTCTTCCGTGCTTCCGTGGTGAACCACCGTTCCTGGCTCACGCCCGCTCGCCCTCACTCGTCTCAATGATCGTCCGGCTCTGTTCGCGCGCAAACTGCGCCACGTAGAACGGCCCGCACCCGCCCTTCCCCGTCGAGCCCGACCCCTTCCAGCCGCAGAACGGCTGCGCGCCGGGCCAGGCGCCGGTGGTGGCGCCGGTGCGCTTGTTCGCGTAGCACACGCCGGCTTCGATCTCGTCGAAGAAGCGCGCCACCTCGGCGGGGTCCTGCGAGAAGATGCCGGCCGTGAGGCCGTACTCCACCGCATTGGCGTGGGTCAGCGCGTCATCCAGGCCGGTCACCTCGCCGACGGCCAGGAACGGCACGAACAGCTCCTCACGGAAGAGGGAGCTTTCGAGTGGCAGCAGGGCGATGGTCGGCGCCACGAAGTGGCCGCGGTCGAACACGTCGCCGGTGAGACGGGCCCCGCCGTGCAGCACTACGCCCTCCTCCC
>DASSMN010000152.1:0-4908 GCA_035688885.1 Gemmatimonadales bacterium | reverse complement strand
AGCTCAGGTTGATCTGGTCGGCGATGAGCATCACCGTACCGGAGCCGAAGCGCCGGTCGATGCCGCCGGCCGCGTTGGTCAACACCAGGGTCGTGATGCCGAGCCGGCCGAACACGCGCACCGGGAGCGCGGTGAGCGCGGCCGGATGGCCCTCGTACATGTGGAAGCGCCCGCTCTGCACCAGCACGGCCCGGCCCCCCAAGGCGCCGACCACCAGCTGACCGCTGTGGCCGACCACGGTGGGCGAGGGGAAGTGCGGGATCTGATCGTACGGAATCCGCACCGCATCCTGCAGTCGCTCGGCGAACTGGCCGAGCCCGGACCCCAGCACGATGGCGACCGCGGGCGTGCGACCATCCAGGCGCGCGCGCACGGCCGCGGCGGCCTCTTCAGCCATGGCCGCCCAGGGCTGGGACGCGATCGCGGTCACAGCAGGATCCCCGCGATCGTGGCGGAGAGGAAGTTGGCCAGGGTGCCGGCCAGCATCGCGCGAAGGCCGAGGCGCGCCAGGTCGTGCTTGCGATCGGGCACCAGCGCGCCGATGCCGCCCAGCTGGATACCGACCGAGCTGAAGTTGGCGAAGCCCGCGAGCGCGAACGAGGCGATGGTGAACGAGCGGGGATCGAGCTGCCCCTTCATGGGCCCGAGCTGCGCGTAGGCGATGAACTCGTTCAGCACCATGCGGGTGCCGAGCAGGCTGCCGATGACGCCGCTGTCGTGCCACGGTACGCCCATGGCCCAGGCAATCGGGCGGAAGACCCAGCCCAGCACCGTCTGGAGGTTGGCCGGGAACCAGTCCACGTAGCGGTGCACCGCCGCGAAGCCGCCGTTGAGCAGCGCCACCAGCGCCACGAACGAGACCAGCATCGCGATCACGTTGAGCATGAGCTGCAGGCCCTCGCCGGTGCCGCGCGCGGCGGCATCGAGCAGGTTCACGTCCTGCTTGGGCATGTCGAGCGTGACCTTGCCGTACGTCTCGGGTACCTCGGTCTCGGGCTCGAACAGCTTGGCCATCATGATGGTGCCGGGCGCCGTCATGATCACCGCGGTGAGCAGGTGGCGGGCCTCGATCCCGAAGGCGATGTACGCCACCATGATCGAGCCCGAGATGTGGGCCATGCCCGAGGTCATCACGGTCATCAGCTCGGACCGGGTCATCCGGCCGAGAAACGGCCGGATGGTGAGCGGCGCCTCGGTCTGCCCCATGAAGATCGAGGCGGCGACGTTGAGGCTTTCGGCGCCGCTCGCGCCCATGACCCGGCTCATCACCACGGCGAAGGCGCGCACCACCAGCTGCATGATCC
The DNA here is from genome assembly GCA_035688885.1 of Gemmatimonadales bacterium. GTDB lineage: Bacteria > Gemmatimonadota > Gemmatimonadetes > Gemmatimonadales > GWC2-71-9 > CAVVWJ01. The sequence goes on along the minus strand of DASSMN010000152.1, from coordinate 3,604 downwards.
CGAGATAGTACAAGATGGCGAACAGCGCGCTCACGAAGATGATGGCGGGCAGGAGCTGGAACGCGAAGATGACGCCCAGGCTCGAGTGCTGCTTGCCCAGCTCGCCGAAGACGAACTCGGAGCCGATGTAGGAATAGCCCAGGATGCCCGTCACCAGGTTGCCCAGCCAGCGGAACAGCGCCTGACCGGCGGGGATCCGGAGCACGAAGATGGCGAACAGCAGCTGGAGCCCGAGTCCCCAGGCGATCACCCGCCAGCGGATCGCGCGCCGGTTGTGGGAGAGCAGGATGCCGATGGCCAGAATGAGCGCCAGGCCCACCAGGCCCGACAGCCGGCTGGCCAGGGTGACCGGTCCCGCTGGCTGCACCGGCGCCCCGGGCGCCTGGATCTCCGCGCCGGGCACGGTCGGCGCCGCGTGATTCGCGAGCGTGTCGCGCGCGGCCGTATCGGCCTGAACCGGGCGCTCCATCGCGGCCAGGCCACGCCAGGCGAGGCCGGGAATCAGCCAGGAGCCAGCCACCGCCGCCGCGATGACGGCGAACGCGATGAGCGCACCGCGCAGACCTCCGGCACCGGGTTCACCGCGCATGGACATGCGTGCTCCTGAAGTTGGGTTCCAGACCGGACTACTGAATCCCCGCGAGCTCCTCGCGCACCTGCGCGACCATCACCTGTCGCTCCGGCCACGGAAGAAACGCGTTGGCGAACCCGTGCAGGATGCAGCGGTCGATCTCCGCCCGGGTAAAGCCGAGCTCGGTGTGCGCCAGCCAGTACTCGTCACTCAGCGTGACCCCGGTCATGAGCCAGCCGTCGGTGCACAGCGTCAGGGCCAGCCCCGCGTCGAGGTACCGCCGCACCGGGTGCTCCGACGCGCGGGTGACCGCGCGCGTCTGCACGTTGCTGGTGATGTTGGTCTCGATCAGAATGCGGCGGTCGCGAATGTAGTCCTGCAACCGCGGATCCTCGAACAGCCGCGTGCCGTGGCCGATCCGGTGCGCGTGGCAGCGATGGACTGCCTCGGCGATCGAGTCCGCGCCCGCGGCCTCGCCCGCATGGATGGTGACGCCGAGGCAGGCATCGGCCGCCACGTCGAAGGCGGCCTGGTGCGCGCCGGGCGGCCGTCCCGCCTCGCCGCCGGCCAGGTCGAACGCCACCACCCCGCGGTCGCGGAACGCGACGCTGAGCCGGGCGATCGCGAGCGACATCTCGGGCGTGTAGTGCCGAAGCGAGCAGTTGATTACCCGCGTCACTACCCCGAAATCGCGCTCGCCGCGGGCGAGGCCCTGCAGCTCGGCCTCGAGCGCCTGCTCCATGGTGAGCCCGCCCCGGGTGCTCAGCTTGGGGCAGTACCGCACCTCGAGGTAGCGGAGTCCGTCGCGCGCCGCGTCCTCGACCATCTCGTAGGATACCCGCTCGATACCATCCGGCGTCTGGAGCAGCGGGATGGTGTACTCGAACCGTGCGAGGTAGTCCTCGAGGCTGCTGGCGTCGCGCACCACCATGAACGTCCGGAGCTCGCCGGGATCGGTGGTGGGCAGCGCGAACCCGGCCTCGCGAGCCAGCTCGACCATCGTCTCGGGCCGGAGCGCGCTGTCGAGGTGCGTGTGTAGCTCCGCCTTCGGCAGGCGGACCAGCAGGTCACGCGTCAGCATCGGGATCCGGCTCGCCGCGCCGGGCGCGCACGACCACCCGAAGAATGGAGCCGGCCGACAGCCGCTCGTCGAGCGGCACGGCGATGCCGCGAGCATCCGTCACCAGCGCGGCGCCGGCCGCCGCGCGGGCCTCGAGCCCGGGATCGTGCGCGCGAATGGCGCCGCGGACGTCGGTGCCGGCCTCCACGTCGACCGGGCTCGCGTTGACGAACACTCGCATGTCGGTGCTCACGATCGGGTGGAGATGAAGGTGGCGGCCGGTCCCACCTCGACCGGCTGCGGCAGCCGCCGGAGGAACCCCGCCACGGCTTCCACGTCGAGCAAACCGGCCCGCTGATAAGTCAGTCCGCGCAGCACGGTCAGCTCCCCCGCTCCTTCGATGGTGGGCAGATCCGTGGCCAGGGTCACTTCCGCATCGCGCTTGAGCTTTCGGCCGCCCTGCAGGAGCACCTCGCGCACCCTGCGTCCGACCGGTGCGCGGGGATCGTAGCGCACCTGCGCCCCGGCCAGGTGCACCGTTGCGCCGCCGTCGAGCGCCAGCGCCTGCTCCAGCAGCGCGGTGAGCTGGACCGCGGAGAGCGTCACCTTGACGAGGTCGCTCCGCTCGGGCTCGACGGCGGAGAGCCGCTCGTACGTCGCGCCGCCGGCGGGCAGGTCCGCGTGGATGCTGGCGGTTCGTACCAGGCCCAGATCGGTCCGGAGCACGTTGCGGCGGGCCTCCGCGATGAGCGCGCCCAACGGATACTGCGTGCCCTCGCGCACCAAGGGACGTTTGAGCGTGGCGAGCGGCCGGGTGAGGATCGTATCGCTCCGCCGGCGGTAGCTGTCGAGCGCGGCGCGAAGCTCCGCGCTGCCGCCGGCTCGCGTGCTGTCGACCGGCACCACCCCGACCCGGAATTCGAGGCCGCCCGCCGGCGTCTTCACCAGGTCTGCTACCCCCACGGTCCGCCCCCCGCTGCCGGTCTCGAGAATCGGGATCCCCGCGACCCGCGTCGTGATGACGCGGTGGGTGTGCCCGGCCACGATCAAGCTGATCCCGCTCCGGCCCAGCTGCTCGGCCAGCCGCACGATCTCGCCGCTGCACACCACGGAATCGCAGGCGCCGCCGGCGTGGGCCAGGAGGATGGTGGCCGCCGGTTTCCGCCCGGCGACTTCGGCCAGCACGTCGTGCAGCCCCAGCTCTCCCTCGTTGAACCGGAGACCGCGGGTGCGGTCGTCGGGCAGGGTGGCCTTGGTGTCGGGCGTAATGTAGCCGATCACCGCCACCGGCATGCCGGCCACGTCCAGCATCCGATAGGGCACCAGCCAGTCCGGGCGGCGGCCCGTGGCGCTGTCCACGACGTTGGCCGCGAGCCACGGATAGGACGACTCGGTCATCCGCTGCCGCAGAGTCTCCGCCGACCAGTCGAAGTCGTGATCGCCCACCGCGGCCGCCGCATATCCCAGGCGGCCGAGCAGCTCCATGCCCGCGCGGCCGCGGGTTTCGTCCTGCACCGGGGTGCCCTGCATCGCATCGCCGGCGTCCAGCCGGAGCTGGGGACAGTCGCAGTCGGCGCCCAGGCTGTCGAACGTGGCGGCCAGCGCCGCGGCGCCAGGCAGGAAACGGCCGTGCAGGTCGCCGGTCGCGAGCACGCGCAGCACCACCGTGTCGCGCGCCGCCTTGGGCAGCGGCGGCGCGGGCAGGTTGAACAGGCCGCGCACGGCCCGGTCGGCCATCTCCGGCACGATGCGCCAGCTCGAGACCCCGGCCAGCTCGGCGGAATCGAGGGGAGTCCGTGAGCGGACCGCATCGATCAGGAGCTCGACGATGCGCTCGCCCTTGTCGTACACCACCGGCGCGCCACGCACCATGTCGTAGCCGCCGGCGCCGGTCTGCCGATAGCTGTTGATCGCCATGGTGAAGCTGTCGCCCGGCTGGACCAGGCGCCCGCGCACGCTGAGCCGCTGGACCC
>DASSMN010000310.1:0-2036 GCA_035688885.1 Gemmatimonadales bacterium | reverse complement strand
GATCAGCCCGCCGTACAGCTGAAGCGCACGGCCCACCCCAGGTAGCGACCGTGCCGTGCTGGCGTCCCACACCTGGCGGGACAGAGTCGACGGGTCGACGACCGGCGGCCAAATCTGCGCCGACGTCATGATTCTTCCGGTGTCGCCATCGGCACACCATCCCTTCCGCTATCTAATCTTAAATGGCGCAATGTCAGCCGGAAGCGTTCGCGCCAGGTGAACTGCGCCGGCCGCCGCATAGACGGCGTTGCAGTGGCCCCCGCGGCGAGAGAACACCCACGTCTCGTTGGGCCGGGTGAGCTTCTCGGCCTCACGGGTCTGGTCGTTGAGCAGCGCATCGTCCGCGTGGACGATCTGCCGGGCGGACACCAGCGCGGCGTAGCCCATGCAGACGGCGGCGGTCTCTCCGCTGATCTCCTCCAGCTTGGTTCCGACCGGCAGCCACTTCGGCCGGACCGCCTTGCCGTCGGCGTCCCGGGCCCGGAACTTCGCGGCGAACACTGCGGATGGGCCGCTCGGCAGCCAGCCGAACGCACGCGGGCGAACCTTGGCCAGCAGCGCCGGAACGTCTTTCACCGCCTGGTCGATCGCGTCTACGCCTTGCCACGCCGCCACCGAGTCCACGGCCACCCGGCCGTCGTCGAGCACCGCGGCGGCGAACAGCGCCACGTGATGCATGTCCGGCGACGCGTCGAGCACCAGCGCCGTACGTGCGCGCAGCCCGGCCAAGTCGACCTGCCCGTGGCAGTCCGCCCACGCCTGCGGGTCGATCGCTGGATTCAGGTGATGCACCGGGATGCACAACACCTCGGTGAGGAAGGCGTTCAGCTCCTCCGGGTCCGCGTCGTCGGCCGCCACGCGGGCCGCGTCACCGGCGATCACCGACGGGTCCATGCGCCGGCCGAGCTGAGGGTTGGCCATCGCCCACCCGGCCGGGTCCGACGGGTCGGTCCCCTCCGGTGCCGAGTATTCGGCGATCCCCAGCCGCGGGTCGGTGCCGGCCAGCGCGGACTTGCGCAACGTGTTCAGGACCACGCTCCTGCGGTCGCCCTGGTTGGAGATGTAGACGATCTGCGCCTCGTTCACCGCGTTGGTCGCGTACTTCACCGCGCCGTACGCATCCCAGGTGTGCTGCTCGCGCAACTCGTCGCAGATGCCGCGGCGGATCGTCTTGCCACGACCGCCCTTGCGGTTCGTCGCACCGATGCGGTAACTGCACTTGTCGGTGGTCGGGAACACTTCCTGCCCGTTCGCGATACGCGGCTTCAGCGACCTCGGCGCCAGCGCGGGCGTATCGAACGCCGCGTCCACGGCGAACTGCCACGCCTCCTTCGCCTGCTCCAGCGCCGTTGAGATCCCGAACACCAGCTTCTGCCGCTCGACGAACAGCCAGTACAGGGCCAGCACCTTGCACAGGTGGGTCTTGCCCTGCTGCCGGGCGACGATCAGCAGGAACTGGCGGAACCGCGGCCAGCCGTTCTCCAGCAGCTCACCCATGTGGATCACCGCCCACTGCTGCCACGGGTCCAGCGGCTCACGCAGGATGTTCGCGGCGAACCAGATCACCCGGAAGCCGTAGGAGGTCTCAGGAGTGAGCGGCCGCAACGGCGGGGTCCAAAGCCGAGGCGTAATCGACCCCAGCGGCACCTGCTGCTGCGTCGGCTCTGAGTCCGTCGAGCGCGGCAGAGTCTGCGTCACCGCCCGTCCCTTCCCCTCCATTGCGTACGACCGGGCGCGAGGCTGGGCTCATCCCGAGCCGATCCAGTACCGCTTCGAGCCTGCGGCCGATGATGTCGATCTCTGTGATCACGCGCTTGTGGTGCGTGGCCGACTCCACCGCCTCGTCCTCGCCGAGGCGCACGAACAGCTCGTCCAGCTGAGCGGCGTACTTCACCGCGAGTTCCACGACGGCGGCGTCGCGTGGCTCCCAGGTCGTCGAGTCCAGCGCCTCACGGAGCTTCTCAGCGATTGTCACGGATTGTCACCTTCCAACGGAAAAGACCCATCCGGCCAAGCCGGGGGGAGAGAAAGAACAG
>DASSMN010000461.1:0-4138 GCA_035688885.1 Gemmatimonadales bacterium | reverse complement strand
CCGTGGCGGCCAGGCTGCCAGTCGTGCCGGGCACCCGGCTTCACGCCGGTGTCGCGCTCGCCCTGATGGCAGCGGGCGGCCTCTGGTACCTGTTTGCCCGCACCCTCTGGGGCTTCCGGCTCCGCGCCGTGGGTGCGGGGCCGCGCGCCGCCGCGATCAGCGGCCGAATCGACGCCCGGCGCATGGCCGCCGTGGCCCTGCTCGGCTCCGGCGCGCTGGCGGGACTGGCGGGTGGCGTCGAGGTGAGCGGTGTGTCGTACGCCTTGTTCCAGAATCTCTCGCCGGGTTACGGCTTCACCGGGATCGCGGTTGCCCTGTTGGCGCGACTCAAGCCGCTCGGGGTGCTGGCCACGGGACTTCTGTTCGGTGCGCTCGAGGCCGGCGCCGGCGCGATGCAGCGCGAAGCCGGGGTGCCGGCGGTGGCGGTCTACGTGGTGGAGGCCGTCGTCATCCTCGTGGTGCTCCTGGCCGACGCCGCCGCACGCCGGCCTCTGCTGCGGACGTCCACATGACCGATCCGATCGCGGTGATGGGCGGGTTCCTGGCCGCCGCGGTCCGGGTGGCCACGCCGCTGCTGCTCGCGGCCACCGGCGAGACCATCACCGAGCGGTCGGGCGTCATCAACCTCGGGCTCGAGGGCATGATGCTCGCCGGCGCGCTGGCCGCGACCATGGGCGCCAGCGCGGGCGGGCCTTGGGCCGGAATCGCGGCCGCGGTGCTCGCCGGCGTAATCTTCGCGCTGCTGTTCGCCGCGGTGTCGATCCTGGCGCATGCCGATCAGATCATCGCCGGCACGGCCATCACCCTGGCCGCCGTGGGCCTGACGGGGACGATCTATCGCGAAGCGTTCGGGACCGGCGGCGCCGGCCTCACGCTGCCGACGCTCGGGCCGCTGGCGGTCCCCGGGCTCAGCAGAATTCCGCTGCTCGGGCCGGCGCTGTTCGCGCAGCCGATACCGACGTACGTAGCCCTCGCGGCGGTGCCTGCCGCGTGGTGGTTCCTGTTCCGAACCCGGACCGGCCTCGTGCTCCGCGCCACCGGTGAGGGCGCGGCGGAGGCCCGCGCCGCCGGCGTCCGCATCCACGCGGTGCGCGCGGTGGCCACCGTGGTGGGCGGGGCGTTTGCGGGCGTGGCGGGGGCCACCCTGGTGCTGGCGCAGGTCGGATCGTTCGCGGAGAACATGACGGCCGGGCGGGGGTACGTCGCGATCGCGATCGTGGTGCTGGGGCGCTGGCATCCGGTGGGCGTCGCGGTCGCCGCCCTCCTCTTCGGGGCCGCGACCGCGCTGCAATACGTATTTCAGGCGATCGGTCTGTCGGTGCCGTACCAGCTGTTCCTGATGCTGCCCTACGTGCTCACCCTGCTCGCGCTGGGTGGCGCGGTAGGCCGGGTGCGGGCGCCGGCCGAGCTGGGCAAGGGATGAGCGGCCGAAGGCGGCACCCTCGTCCCAGCGGTGCCATTAGGTCTGCCTTCTAGTCTGGGCCAGCTCTGCGGCGATCTGGTCGCGGGCGCCGGAGATGATCGCACGGACGCGCTCCTTGAGCGCCGGCACGTCGGCCGGAGTCAGCCCCGCGGTCTCGATGGGCTCGAGTACCTTGACTACAGCCGTCGAGGGCCCGAAGCGCCAGTCGTGCTTGCGGAGCGCGGTGCTGGTACCGTGCAGTGCCAACGGCAGGATGGGGACACCGGCATCGATCGCGAGGCGGAACGCGCCATCCTTGAACGGCAGGAGGTCAGCGGTGGCGGACCGGGTCCCCTCCGGGAAAATCATCACCGAGACCCGGTTGGCCAGCGCGGCGCGGCACTTGGCGATGGCCTCGATAGCACTGGCGCCAAAGCCCCGGCGCACCGGGATATCGCCGGCCAGCCGCTGCATCCACCCCAGAAACGGCACCCGGAACAGCTCCGCCTTGGTGAGCCATTTCATCTCCCAGGGCAGATGGCTGATGAGTAAAATGTCGACGAAGGACTCGTGGTTCGAGACGACCACGTAGGGCCGCCGCGGATCGGCGGGCATGGTGCCGGTACAGCGGAACCGCCACATTGGATTGAGCGCCGCGTGGACCGTCGCGATCTTACGAAAGACGTACCCCACGAGGTAGCGCCCCGGATCGAACGGCGCGGTCACCAGTCGCAGCACCGCCATGACGGGCAACCAGAGCAGCACACAGAGGCCGAGCACCAGCCAGGCCCACACCGAAACGATCGACTGCCAGACTCGCGACATGCGCCTCCGGGGGCGGCCGGACCGCCGGTGTGCTGGCGCACAGCCTCGGCGGGCGGCGACGGGTAACCTTAGCCCCTGCCGGGACCGGCAGACAAGGGCGGTTCCCCTTCACCCAGCGTGCAATCATGGAAGCTCGGACGACCGACGATGCGGCGCCGGGAGAGGCCTTTCGGCCTGACGCCCCGGGCGTACCCGCGACGGATGGCGAAGGTGGTGCGGTGGAGCAGCCGGACCTCACCAAGCTGGGGCAGGCGCTCGATCGGATCGAGGTACGCTCCATCGCCGTCACCGGCCTTCTGGTCCTGGCCATCTTCTATACGCTGTTCTTCGCGCGGGCATTCCTGCTCCCGATCGTGCTCGCGGTGCTGCTGGACTTCCTGCTGAGCCCGCTGGTCCGCACGCTCAAGCGGGCCAGGATCCCTGAGCCGGCCGGGGCGGCGCTGGTGCTGGTGGCCCTCCTGGGGGCGATCGGCTTTGCCGGCTACAGCCTGGCCGGGCCGGCGCGGGAGTGGATCGCCAAGGCGCCGGCGAGCCTGGCCAGGGTGCAGACCAGGTTGCGCGACTTGCGCAAGCCGGTGGAGCAGGTCACCAAGACGGCGGAGAAGGTCGAAGAGGCCACCCAAGTGGCCAACTCCGGACCGCAGGAGGTGGTGCTGCGTGGTCCCCGGCTGAGCGAGCGGCTGTTTGGGACAACCCAGTCCCTCCTCACCGGCGCGCTCGAGACCCTGATCCTGCTCTACTTCCTGCTCGCGGCCGGCGATCTGTTTCTGCAGAAGCTCATCAAGGTGCTGCCGCAACTCCGCGACAAGAAGAAAGCGGTGGCCATCGCGCGCGAGACGGAAGCGTCGATCTCGACCTACCTCTTCACGGTGGCCGTGGTCAACGTGGTCCTCGGGCTCGCCATCACCCTGGTCATGACGCTCATCGGCATGCCCAACGCATGGCTCTGGGGGGCGCTCGCGGGACTGGCGGAGTTCATTCCCTACATCGGGGCCACGGTCCTGCTCGCGACCTTGACGATGGCGGGCCTGACGACGTTCGATGCGATGGGCCACGCGCTGCTGGTGCCCGGCGCCTATCTCGCGGTCAACCTCATCCAATCACAGTTCGTGTCGCCGATGATCCTGGGCCGCCGGCTCACGCTCAACCCGGTGGCCATCCTGGTGGGCCTGGTGTTCTGGTGGTGGCTCTGGGGAGTAGGCGGCGCCTTCATTGCCGTGCCGCTGCTCGCCACCTTCAAGATCTTCTGCGACCACATCGAGTCGCTCGCGCCGGTCGGCGAGTTCCTCGGCAAGTGACCGTTCCAACCGCGGATGAGCTCCGCCGGCTGGGCGCCTTGCCGGCGCAGGTCGACTGCGCGCGAGTGCGCGTGCACCGCGCGCCGAGCCGCCTGCGTAGCCTCGTGCTGTGGGCGAGTCGAGGGCGCGCCGTCACGCTCGGCAACCACGTGTTCATGCCCGCCCGCTGCGCCGGCGACCTGGCCGTGCTCGCCCACGAGCTGACCCACTGCGGCCAGTATCAGCGCTGGGGCGCGCCGCGCTACTTCGTCCGCGGCGCGGTGGCGCAGCTGCGCGAGCTGCTGTTTCGTCGGTTCGGCGTGGGTCGGAGCCCGTACGTCTATCGCCTGGAGGTGGGCAAGGCGTTCGACGCGTACGGCATGGAACAACAGGGCCAGATCGTCGAGGATTCCTTCCGCGGCGACGTCCGGGCGCTCGCCGTCTCGCCGTATCGGCCGGGCAGCGATCAGGAGACGCCGTCGGCCTGATCTACGTGCTCGTGCAGGTGGGAATGCTCCGCGGTCGCGGGCAGCTGATCTTCCCACAGGGCGAGCACGTTGCCGTCGGGGTCGGCCACCATCGCCATGATGCCCCACGACTGCTGGGTGGGCTCGGCGACGAAGCGGACGCCGAG
>DASSMN010000405.1:0-6221 GCA_035688885.1 Gemmatimonadales bacterium | reverse complement strand
GTACGCCACGCGATAGAGCAGCAGGGCGGCCAGCACGGCCGGCGCCGCGGCGCCGTGCGGCCGCAGCACCAGCACGACCGCCTCGAAGACGCCGATGCCGCCCGGGAGCGGCAGCAGCTGAGTCGCCATCTGGGCGACCAGGAAGGCTCCCAGAAAGTCCAGGTAGGGGACTCCCAGGCGGGCCAGAAGGACGTACAGCGCGCCCGACGAGAGCAGCCAGTCGAGCGTCGATACCGCGAGCTGGCTCAGCGCCAGCCCGAACGAGGGCAGGCGGAAGCTCCAGCGAAACACTCGGACCGGCGTCCGCCGCAGGCGGGTGGCCAGGAGGTACCCGGCGACCGCCAGGAGGAGCGCCACGCCGACCGTTCGGCCCGGAAGCGCCAGCCATCCACCCGCGAGCGTGCCGGTGGCAGGGTGGACCACCAGCACCAGGCCGACCAGCGCCAGCAGCCCGACCACGTAGGTCAGCACGTTGAAGGCGGCCACCACCGCGGCTTCCGCCGGCGTCAACCCGAGGCCCGCGTACAGGCGATACCGGACGCCTCCCCCGGTGACCACCGACGCCGGGGCGGTATTGCCGACCGCCCAGGCGACGAAGGACGGGATCAGCATCGTCTTGAGCGGCAGGGGATGGCCGGCGAAGCAGAAGGCCAGATAGTCGTAGCCGACCAGCGCCAGGTAGGCGACTGCGCTGACGATGAGGGTGAGGCCGACCGTGCCGATCGGGACCGCCGCCAAGGCGCCGACGATCTCCTCGTAGCGGTACTCCGCCAGCACGCGGTTCACCACCCAGATCGCGAGGGCGAACAGCAACAGGTTGAGAACGGGGGTCAGCGTCGCCCGTCGTCGCGCGAGAAAAGCTCGTATCCGGGTCAGCATGGTCCGTCTCGAAAGCTATCCAACCCGGGGCATTACACCTCCTTCACGCGCGTAAATGCAGCGCTCGCGGGTGCTTACGTGGAACGGGCACCCGCGAGGCCGGCCCTCTGCCCTCGACCTCCTCACAGCTTGCCGGTGGCGACCGCGCGGACGATGTCCGTCGTGGTGATGATGCCGACTACCTTGTCGCCCTCGGCTACAAAGAGACGATGCACCTCGGCGTACAGCATCTGGCACGCCGCTTCCCGGATGTCCTCATCCGGCCCGATCGTGTAGGGACGCGGGGTCATGACGTCCCGCACAGGCGTGTTGTCGAACAGCGCCTGGCGAGCCGTCGGATCGTCGGCCTCGGCCTCGGCCGTCAGCAAGTCGGTGGCCGAGACGATCCCGATCACCTTGCCCGCGCCGTCCACGACCGGCATGCCGGAAATGTGGGCATCGGCCAGCGAGACAATCGCCTCGGCTACGGTCGCATCGCTGCCGACGGTCTTGACCTTGGGCTGCATCAGCTCGGCGACTCTCATGACACCCTTCCCCGTGAATGATGGACCCAACGTACGTCGATCCGGGTGAACCCACTATGAACGGCGGGTGAAGCCCTCTTCCGGGCTCAGCTCGGCAGCCCCCGCGCGGCGCAACGCTCCCAGCAAGCCCCCGATGTGATCCGATGTGGGCGACTCGGCCCCCAGGAACGGGTCCATGACGGTCGAGCGGAGCACCACCAGACCATCCGTTCCGCTCGCCTTCCATTCCTCGAGTGAGGCGACCCCGAGCGACCCCAGAATCGGGCCGATCGCGCCATCGTACGCCGGGCTCCGCAACCGGGTGCGGGTGACGATGTACTCCGGCGCCTGGTCCGACCGCGCCAGACTCAGACGAGCGTAGACCCGCTCATTGAACTCGTTGACAGCACGGAGCGTCGTCAGGGAGGGATGGCAGAGGAGGTAGCAGACGATGTTGATGTCGGGAAGCGGCAGCGTGATCACGCGAAAGGGCGAGAGATCCGCGGCCGTCAGCGCGGCATGCAGACGCCGGGCCCCGGCGACGGTGCATTCAACCAGATAGCCATACCCGCGCTCGTCCGGCGGGATGACCTTGTGGCTCAGCCAGACCGCCGCGGCCGACGCGCCGGGTTTGGACCCCTCGAGGATGTAGCGACCCAGGAATTGCTCCGTCCCCGCCTCCGCCCCGTCGACCGGGGAGAGATACGGCGGATCGATCGCGACCAGATGGCGCGCCCGACCATCCCGCACCAGGATGGCGCCTGCGGAGTAGGGGACGTACCCCATCTTGTGGGGGTCCACGGTCACCGAGTCCGCCTGGCTCAACGCGCCGATGGCCTGGGCCCAGTCGTCCGATGGCCAGTCGCCGCAGGCGCGCTCCCGGATCTCGACGGCCGAGCGGCGCGTTCCGTCCGCCCGTCGCAGTACCGCCGCCGCATACCCGCCGTAGCAGGCGTCGGAATGCAGGTGGAAGGTGGTGCCGAGGTCCGTCTCGGCCCGGGCGCGTACCCGGAGTACCTGGTCGAGCCGGTCAACCGCGCTCTCCTCGGTGCTGCCACACACGCTCACCAGTGCCAGGATCGGCTGCCGACGGTGAGCCAGGCCCTGCACCCGATCCCACAGCGCGTCCGGATCCATGCGGAAGTGCCCGTCCACCGGGACGTGCAGCAGTTGATTCGACCCGATCCCGAGCGCCCGGGCGATTTTCTCCCAGGAGTAGTGGGCCGTGGCCGCGACCAGCACGACGCCTGCCGGCAGGGGATCGCCGTAGTCCAGGGCCAGTCGCCGGCTGTACTCCTGATACCCGATGGCGGCGAGCGAATGATTGCCTAGTGCCTGCCGGACGTCCGCGCGGGGCGCCGATTGCCACAGGCGATCCCACAGATCGAGGGCGCTCTCGTTGTTGATATTGAGCAGCTCCCAGAGCGGCAGCTCGGCCAGCGGCGCCGTGCTCCCCTTCGGCAGCCGTACCCACAGCCCCAGGCCCAGATCGGCGGCGGCGCCCGCGGCCGCAACCGGGAGGTAGCGCACTCCCCTGGCCAGCCACAGAGCCTCGAAGTTGGCGATGGTGCCACCCGACGTGAGATGGCCCCAGTGCCGGGCCGGGTCGTATCCGATCATGCGCGCGAGCTGTTCCGCGACCTCAAGCTCGAGCCGGGTGGTCACCGGAGAGATCTCGAGCGCGATGTTGTTGGGATTGTACAGCATGGTCGCGAAGTAGCCGATCTGCGAGGCGAGCGTCTGCTCCCCAATCATATGACCCTTGTAGCGGCCGCTGAAGAACGGGACGTCGCGTTTGAGCTCGGCGAGGAGTCCCATCAATCCCTGGGTCAGGGCGGCGACAGCCTCCTCGTAGCCCTCCTTCCGCTTGTCGATCTCCCGGATGGCGACACCATCCTCGGGATGGTAATTGCGCCGCCAGAACACATGGTCCCGCAGCGACTCGACGACGAGACGCTCGAGCAGCTCCGCATTCTCGGCCTGGGGGCCGAGAAACCAGGCTTTAAGGGCATCGCGGGGATGGGCCGCCATGCGGTCGAATCTGGGCGCCGGCGGTGAGGGCCGGGTGAATGCCCCATGAAGAGGCGTTCACAGTGTCCGCCGGGCAAGAGCACTGGGGTGGAAGCCCGGGATGCTGAGGAACGACGGTGACTTCTATCCGATCAGGATCCGTGTGGCCGGCACCGCGATCTCCTTGACCGCTATTGCCTGGCAATGAACCTCACTCCCTGCTGCGCGAGCTGCCGGACGGGTCTCGGCCCGAGTCGTGCCGGGTGGAAGATCGCGGCCGCCACGGCCTCGCGCGCCGGCGGCTCGAAACCCTCATGGGTGCTCTCGATCACCTGGATCGAGGCCGGCTCCACGTGCCCGGTCGTGTCCACGACGAATCGCAGCAACACCCGGCCCGACAGGCCGATCTGCTGGAGCACGGGCGGGTAGCGAGGCGCCGGCTGCGAGATCAGCGCCGCCGGCGCGAAGCCCGGGTCCGCCGTCGTGACGGTGTAGATCTCCTCAGCCGCCGGCCCCACCTTGCCGGTGCCGCCGACCACGCCCCGGGCCACCCCGCCTTCGACGCCGCGACCGGTGAAGTCACGCGGATCCATCGCCTTCGCGGTCAGGTCGACGGGGGGGATAGTGGTGGGGATGTCTTTCGGGGGCACGACGGTCTGGAACCCCTTGGGGGGTGCAGGCACCGGGACGACCGTCGGTCGCACTATGCGGTCTTGATCCTCCGGGGGAGTCTCGGGTCTGGTCACCGGAGGTGTTAGTCGCCGGAGGAAGACCAGCGTGGTATCCACGACCGGGCCTCTGGGTGTGTCGAGCGATGCGCGGGTGGTCGCGACCACGACCCCCAGCGTCAGGGCGTGAATGCACAGCGACCCCACCGCCCACTGGGGTGTCCGCCGTCTGGTCGGGCGGGAAACGACGAGCACGTCGAACATGGGCACCTCCCCAGCGACTTCCGTCGCCACGTGCCCACCACCTTATCGCGCGAGCTGTGAGGCGGCGATGAGCGCGGTATGAAATGAGGTTCACCGTGCCGTTTCGCCCCGACTTCATGATTCCTTCACCTCCGCGTTGCTAGACTGAGGACGTCCGGAACCCAGGAGGACGACCATGACCACCATCGCACACCCCGAAGTCGACACTCTGCCGGCCGTCAAGGTGCCGATGCGCTCGTACCTCGCTGGCCTGCACGACCAGTGGCGGGAGGAGGTCCGCCGGGTTCTCGATCCGGCCCGGGAGCAAGGGGCAGGAATCTGGCGGCGTTGGCGGGCGCTGGAGTACCTGCAGGGAGGGTTCAGGCGCCGGTTCGAGCGCGAACGGCGGGCGGTGTTCAGTCTTCACGAACGCCTGACCCCGGACCAGGCGGGCCACCTATGGGTCGGCGGCGAGCTGATTACCCAGTTGCTCGGCGGCCTGCCTCATCGCATCGGGCTCTGCCAGTGTGACTCGGATTTCGCATCGGTGGCGCTCACCCTCGCCAGTGCGCTCGAGTATTGGTGCCACGAGGTGGAGGACGCGCTCGGGCCGGTCCGCTGGGGTGACGTGTCGCCCGAGTCGCGCGGCTTCTTCGAGACGATCACCTTCGACGAGGTGCTGAGCGGCGGCTGACAGGGAAAGCCCCGGATCCGAGAAGTGCCGGATCCGGGGCTCCTACGCTCCACGCAGGAGCCCTAGGCCACTCCGGCCTTCTGGACCACGAGCGCCGTCACCATACCGAACATCCCGTGCTCCGACTCGGCGTGCGGCAGGATGTGGCAGTGGAAGGCCCACGTGCCCGGGTTGGTCCCCTTTACCAGCACGTCCCACCGCTCGCCCGGCGCCACGTTGAGGGTGTCGCACTTCCACGGAGCCGGCTGGTCCCACCCGTCCTTGGCGATCACGGTCATGTGCATCCCGTGCAGGTGCATCGGGTGGATCATCATCCCCTCGTTCATGAAGCGGATGCGCACCGTCTGACCCTGCTTGCAGACGACCGGCTCGGTGGCGGGGAAGCCCTTGCCGTTGAGGGTGTAGCCGTGGGCCCCATCGTTCAGCACCATCACGTAGTCTACGTCGGCCCGGTGTGCTGCGAGCGGCCGCTTCGGCTCCACGATGAACGCGCCCAGCAAGCCGTTGCCGACCTGGATCGCGGCGTTGTGGTGCGAGTGGTACATGTGCGAGCCCGCGTTCGGCACGGTGAACTCGTAGGTGTAGCTCTCCCCCGGCTTCACCGGCGGCTGGGTGATGAAGGGCACGCCGTCCATGCCGTTGGGCAGCTCGAGTCCGTGGAAGTGGATCGCCGTGGACTGCGACAGCTTGTTCACCAGGACGACCCGGACCCGGTCACCTTCGCGTACCCGGATCTGTGGCCCCGGCACCTGCCGGTTGTAGGCCCACGCCTTCACCCGCCGGCCGGGCTCGACCTCCCACTCGATCTCCTCCGCCGTGAGCTCATAGACCTTTACCCCGCCCTCGAGCCGCGGCTGCAGGATCTGGTTGCCCTTCCCCTCGGTCTTGGCGGGAAATGCCTTGACGCCCTTCTCATGCATGGCGTCCATCTCGGCGGCCTTCTGCTGAGGCGTCGGCTCCGGTGGAGGAGGTGCGGCGGCCGCCTGCGTGGTCGCGGGCGGGCTGGCCTTACCCTCCGTGCACGCCGCCAGTGAGGCGACGGCGGGGAAGGCGATGGCGGCGGCCGCGCCTTTGCGCAGGAAGTCCCGCCGGGTGTTGCTGGGAGTCGAGAGGCTTTCGGACACGCGGAACTCTCCGGGATTCGGTGATATGACGCCGGGCTGGTTCGGACTGGCGCAGTCTAGATCGCGAGAGATGAAGCCGGAGTGGAGCGTCGATGAAGGA
>DASSMN010000102.1:0-7409 GCA_035688885.1 Gemmatimonadales bacterium | reverse complement strand
GGGCGGATGAATCCATCGCTCGGACAGAACGCGCCTCCCAGGATGCCGTCCAACCGAATCGCAGGGTTGAGTCGTCCGATATCCTCGGGCGTGACCGCCGTCGCCTCGTGCAGCCCCTCAGCGTGCTGTACCCGGCGCCCGGCGTCGAGCGCGTCGAGCTCGGCCTGGCTCACCGCGAGCCACAGATAGCCGGCGCGGACGTAGCCGGGATCTACGCCGGTCTCCTCCTGAAAGGCCTCGAGCTTGGCCCGAGCCAGCAGGGACAGCCGCACGTTGATCGCCGTGCCGTACTGCGCGCGGAAGCCGCCGGTGGCCCGTCCGGTGCTGCCGCCGCCGGGGCCATCGGCGCGGTCCAGGACCACCACATCCCGCCGGCCGGCCGCGGCCAGATGATAGGCGGCGCTCGCGCCCATGACGCCGCCGCCGATCACGGCCACTGCCGCGCGCTTCATGCGGTGAACACGTGCTCGGGGTGTTTGAAGCTCTTGAACTCGAGGGCGTTGCCGCTGGGGTCCAGCAGGAACATCGTGGCCTGCTCGCCGGGCTGGGCCGGATACCGGATGCGGGGCTCCAGGATGAACGAGAGCCGCGCCGTCCGAATCCGCTCGGCCAGCGCCTGGAATTCGTCCCACCCGAGCAGGGCGCCGAAGTGGGGCATGGGCACCAGAATGTCTTCCACCTTGCCGGTGTTCTGGGTCGGAGTCACGGCGCCGGTGGTGTGGGCCGAGATCTGGTTGCCGAAGAAGTCGAAGTCCACCCAGGTGTCGGTGCTGCGTCCTTCCCGGCAGCCGAGGATTTCGCCGTAGAAGCGGCGGGTGGAGGCCAGGTCACGCACGAAGAACGCGAAGTGGAACGGCTGAGGCACCAGGACGCTCGCGGATGAGGACCAGACAACTTGCGCCCATGATCCCCGCCGGCGGAAGTCCCGCGCGGCGCGAATGTCGGGTTCGCTCTCGACGTTATATTCCCGAGCGTATGCCCCACCCGCCTGCCCGCACCCTCCCGTGGCCCCCGTGAGCCGCGAGGCCTCAGACGCATCCGCCCCGCCGATGCTCAAGCACTGGCGGGAGGTCAAGGCGCAGCATCCGTCGACCATTCTGTTCTATCGCGTCGGCGACTTCTACGAGATGTTCCACGAAGACGCCGAGCTCGCCGCACGGGTCCTCGAGATCACGCTCACGTCCCGCGGCGACGGCGTGCCGCTCGCCGGCGTGCCCGTGAAGGCCGCGGCGGAGTATCTCCGCCAGCTGGTCGGCGCGGGGTATCGGGTGGCCATCTGCGAGCAGGTGGAAGATCCCCGTCTGGCCCGGGGACTGGTGCGGCGGGAAGTCATCGAGACCGTAACGCCGGGCGCGCTGCTCCAGGAAGGGTGGCTCGCCGGCGGCCGAAACAATTTTCTCGTGGCACTGGGACCCGCGGCCGCCGGCATGGTGGGGCTGGCCGCGGTCGATCTCAGCACCGGAGAGTTCCTGCTCGAGAGCCTCGACGTGACCGGCGTGGCCGAAGCCATCGGGCGCCTGGGCCCGGCGGAGATCGTGCTGCCCGGCGGAGCGGCGGTCGCCGTCGATGACGCCATCCTCCAGACCGTTCGCGAGCCGTGGGAGTTCGATCCGGACCTCGCGCGCGAGGAACTGGCGCGCCGCTTCGCCCTCTCGAGTCTCGACGGTCTGGGGATTGGCCCCGACGACGCATCGGCTGTCGGGGCCGCCGGTGCCCTGCTCCGCTATCTGTCGGAGCTCCAGCCGGCGGGGTTGCCGCACCTGGCGCGGCCGGCGGTACGGCGGAGCGAGGCGTTTCTCTGGCTCGACGAGATGACGCGCCGGAATCTCGAGCTGGTCGAGCCGCTGCGGCCGGGCGCGCGCGGATGCACCCTGCTCGAGGTCATGGACGCCACCGTGACCCCGATGGGTGGCCGGCTGCTCCGGCAATGGCTGCTGTCACCCCTCCGGGAGCCTGCCGCCATCGAGTATCGCCTCGATGCGGTCGAGGTGGCCGTGCGCGACGGCCGGGGCCGGGCGCGCCTCCGCGAGGCGCTCGACGGCGTGCGCGACATCGAGCGGCTGGCCGGCCGCTCGGCGGCCGGCCGCGCCACGCCCCGCGAGCTGGGTGCCCTGCGTGACTCCTTCCTTCGGCTGCCCGACGTCTCGGAGGCGCTGAGCGCGCTGGCCGCCTCGACCCTGCCGCAGGGTCATCCCGCCGCCGCCCTGGCCGACTCGGTGGATGAGCTGGACCTGCTCGCCGAGCTCGCGTCGGAGCTGGGGCGCGCCCTGGAGGACCGTCCGCCGCCTTCGCTCGCCGAGGGTGGCGTGATCCGCGCCGGCTACGACACCGAGCTCGACCAGCTCCGGAGTCTCCGCGACGGCGGCCGCCAGTACATCGCCTCGCTCCAGCAGCGGGAGCGGGATCGCACTGGCATCCCATCGCTCAAGGTCGGCTTCAACAAGGTGTTCGGCTACTATCTGGAGATCACCAACGCCCACGCGTCCAAGGTGCCGCCGGACTATGAGCGGCGGCAGACCCTGGCCGCGGCCGAGCGCTACGTCACGCCCGAGCTCAAGGAGTACGAGGCGCGCGTGCTGGGCGCGGAAGAGCGGATGACCGCGCGCGAGGCCGAGCTGTTCGGCGCGTTGCGGGCCGCCATCGGACAGGCCATCGCGAGGGTGCAGCGGACCGCGCGCGTGCTTGCCCGGCTCGACGTCTGGACCGCGCTGGCCGAGCGCGCGGCAACCGGCCGCTATGTCCGGCCGGCCGTGCACGACGGCTACGATCTGGTGCTCCGGGAAAGCCGGCACCCCGTCATCGAGCGCCTCATGGATCGGGAGGCGTTCATTCCCAACGACGCGCGATTTACCGAGTCCGAACGGGTGGCGCTGGTGACCGGCCCCAACATGGCCGGGAAGTCCACCATCCTGCGCCAGATCGGGCTGTGCGTGGTGCTGGCGCAGATGGGCTCCTTCGTCCCGGCGGCGGAGGCGTCGGTCGGCACGGCCGACCGGCTGTTCACCCGGGTGGGCGCGAGCGACAACCTGGCGCGCGGCCAGTCCACCTTCATGGTGGAGATGAGCGAGACCAGCGCCATCCTTCACAATGCGGGCCCGCGCAGCCTGGTGCTGCTCGACGAGATCGGGCGAGGCACCTCGACCTACGACGGCGTGGCCATCGCCTGGGCGGTGACCGAGCACCTCCACGACCGGGTGGGCTGCAAGACCATGTTCGCCACCCACTACCATGAGCTCATGCAGCTGCCCGAGCGGCTGCAGCACGCGCGCAATTACAACGTCGCCGTTCGGGAGACCGGTGACACCGTGGTGTTCCTCCACCGGCTGGAGCCGGGAGGCACCGATCGCTCCTACGGCATCCATGTGGCCCAGCTCGCCGGGCTGCCCGACGGGGTGGTGCGGCGGGCGCGCGAGATCCTGGGTACGCTCGAGGGCGAGCATCGCGTGGTGCCAGGGGCGCCGGCGCCCCCGCGGGACCCCGGCCAGCTGGCGCTGTTCGTCGATCCGACCCCGCCGTCGCCCGACCCCATGGTCGAAGAGCTCCGCCGCATCGATGTGAACGCGCTCACCCCGCTCGAGGCCCTGAACCGTCTGGCCGAATTCAAGCGTCGCGCGGAGGACCGGCGGTGAGTCGCGCCGCGTGGAGCCTGGTGGCCCTGGCCGTGGTGCTGGCCTGCAGCCGCGATGACGACGGCACGTTCCGGATTTCCACCAGCACGCCGATCTCGACCCCCAGCGATGCCGACCAGCCGCCGGTCGCCATCAACCCGGTGAGTCCGGTCGAGTACCCGGTTCCACTGCTGGAACAGGGTATCGAAGGCCGGGTGCTGCTCCGGCTGTATGCCGACTCCATGGGTGCCCTGGTGCCGGAATCGACTCGGGTCTCCGAGTCGAGCGGCTACCCGGCACTCGACTCGGCCGCGGTGAAAGGGGCCGCCGCGCTCCGCTTCTCGCCGGCCCTTCGCCACGGTCGGCCGGTGGGGGGCCTGTTCCTCCAGCCGATCCATTTCCGGAACCCCCGGTCGCAGAGCGCCCCATGACGCCTCCACACCTCCGCCCCTACGACTCGGTGCTGCAAACCGTCGGCTGGACGCCGCTCATCCGGCTGGGTCGCATCGGCGCCGGGCTCCGCACGCCGATCTACGGCAAGGCCGAATACGCCAACCCCGGCGGGTCGGTCAAGGATCGCATCGGGTTTGCCATCATCGCTGACGCCGAGCGTCGGGGAGAGCTCAAGCCGGGGGGAACCATCGTCGAAGGCACCAGCGGCAACACCGGCGTGGGGCTCGCGATCGCGGCCGCGCTGCGCGGATATCGCTGCGTGTTCACCATGCCGGACAAGATGTCGATGGAAAAGGTCCGCCTGCTCAAGGCCTATGGGGCCGAGGTGGTGGTCACTCCGACCGCGGTGCCGCCCGACCACCCCGAGCACTATGTGATGAAGGCCAAGCAGATCGTACACGACACGCCCAACGCCATCCTGGCCAACCAGTTCTACAACCAGGTCAACCCCGAGGCCCACTACGCCAGCACCGGCCCCGAGATCTGGCAGCAGACCGAGGGACGGGTCACTCACTTCGTGGCCGGCGCAGGTACCGGTGGCACCGTGAGCGGCGCCGGCAAGTACCTCAAGGAGCAGAACCCCAAGATCCGGGTCATCGCCGGCGACCCCGTGGGCTCGCTTTACACCCAGTACCACCGCACTCACACCATGGGCGAGGGCCATCCGTACAAGGTCGAGGGGATCGGCGGCGACAAGATCCCGAGTACGGTCTGGTTCGACTGGATCGACGAGTTCCGCCAGGTCTCCGACAAGACCTCATTCCTCACGGCGCGGCGGCTCGCGCGCGAGGAGGGGATCCTCCTGGGCGGCTCGTCCGGGCTCAACGTTGCCATCGCGCTCGACCTCGCCCGCGAGCTGGCCGACCCTGAGGCTCTCATCGTCACCATCTTGTGCGACACCGGCGAGCGCTACCTCTCCAAGCAGTTCAACGATGCCTGGATGCAGGAGAATCAGATGCTGGACACGCCCCGCAGCACGGTGCAGGAGCTGCTGCAGCGGCGCCCGGCCGATGCGCCCGCCGTGGTGAGCGTGGCCCCGGCAGCGGCGGTGCGTCAGGCGCTCAACTTGATGGCCACTTGGAGCGTGAGCCAGATCCCTGTGCTCGACGGCGGGCAATCGGTGGGAGGGCTGATCGAGGGCACGCTCATGGCGCGGGCCCTGGCCCAGCCGGCGCTGCTGGAACGCCCGGTGAGCGAGATCATGGAGCCTCCTTTCCCCGAGGTGGACGCGGGAACCGCGGTCGACCGCGTGGGGGCGATGCTCACGCGGGAAAGCCCCGCGGCCCTGGTGCGGCGCGATGGGAAGCTGGTCGGCATCGTGAGCCGATACGATGTGCTGCAGCAGCTGATCGGGGGGAGGAGTTGAAGCGAGGGTCAAACCGGTCGTTCACCACTCTAACGCCGAAAACCCACCCATGCGCATCACCGTACTGACCGGCGGGACCTCTGCGGAGCGTGACGTCGCCATCGCCTCGGCGGTGCAGATCGTCACGGCGCTCCGCTCGCGGGGCCACGAGGTTGCGGTCGTAGACACGGCGCGCGGGTACATCCCCGAGGCCGACGAACGGTCGCTGCTCTCCGGTTCGGTCGGGACCGTGCCCCCCTCCAGCGACCAGCTGCGGGACCTGGAGCAGGGTCTCCTCTTGTCCGGTCTGGCCAACCTCCGGGTGGTGCGCGACGCGGAGGTGCTGTTTCTGGCACTCCATGGGGGTCGAGGTGAGGACGGAACCCTGCAGACCCTGCTGGAGATGGTGGGCGTCCCCTACACCGGCAGCGGCCGGCTGGGCAGCGCGATGGCCATGGACAAGGACGTGTCAAAGCGTCTCTTCCGGATGGCCGACGTGCCGACCGCCGACTGGGTCATGGCCCCCGCCAAGCGGGAGCGGGTGGACCGGGAATTCGGATGGCCGGTGGTGGTAAAGCCCTCCAAACAGGGGTCCACCGTCGGGTTGACCGTGGTCAAGAGCCCGGAGGGCTATCAGGAGGCCGTCACCCTTGCCCGGCGGTATGACGACGAGGTCATGATCGAGCGGTTCGTGCCCGGCCGGGAGCTGACGGTCGGCATCCTGGAGGGACGAGCCCTGGCCGTGGGGGAGATCATCCCGCGGCACGAGATTTTCGACTATGAGTGTAAGTACACTCCTGGCATGTCACAGGAGATCTTCCCAGCCGACCTGACCCCCGCCATCGAGGCGGAGTGCGGGCGGTTGGCACTATTGGCGCATGAGGCGCTCAAGCTGGGCGGGTACTCGCGGGTCGATTTTCGCTTGACACCGGCGGGGGAACTCTTCTGTTTAGAGGTGAATACCCTGCCGGGCATGACCGCGACCAGCCTGCTCCCCCAGTCTGCCCGAGCGGTGGGGATCGAGTTCCCGGACCTGTGCGAACGGATCTGTCGAACCGCCCGACTCGGCCGCCTCAAGGAACCGTTCTAGCCGCCGCGGGGTCTCAGCGTAGAAGGCGTGGTTAGATGAATCTGTCTCCCTCCAACCGATTGACTCCCTGGGTAGGGCGCCTCATCGCGGCCAACGCGGTGGTGCTGCTCCTGCTCCTGACGGTCTTCACGTCGCCGAGCCTGCAGGAGGCGCTCCGGTTCGCCCCGGGCCTGGCGCTGCACCGGCCCTGGACCTTCATCACCTACATGTTCGTCCACGCAGGGCTGCTGCACCTGCTGGTCAACATGCTGATGCTGTTCGTGTTCGGCCCGCCGGTCGAACACCGGCTGGGCGGGCGCGCGTTCCTCCTGTACTATCTCTATTGCGGCATCGGGGCGGCCGTGCTGTGCCTGCTCCTGTCGGGGTTCATGGCGTCCGCGGCCGTGCCGGTCGTGGGCGCATCAGGCGCGGTGCTGGGTGTGGCCGTGGCGTTCGCCATGCTGTGGCCCGACGCCGAGCTGCTGGTGTTCCCGCTGCCCATGCCGGTCAAGGCCCGCACCTTCATCCTGGTGATGGTTGGGCTCGAGGTGGTGCTCTCGCAGGTGGCGCCGAACGACGGCATCGCCCATCTGGCGCACATCGGCGGCGCCGGCTTCGGCTTCCTCTTCTTCCGGCTGCAGGCGCTGTCGCGGCGGAGCCCTCACCAGCCACCACGCGCGGTCGAGCGGGTGGTCATGGTCCAGTCGGGCGCCGCCGAGCCCGAGCGGCGCACCCCGCCCACGCCGCTTCGCCCTCGTCGCCGCTCCGACGCCGACCCGGTAGCGGCCGAAGTGGACCGGGTGCTGGACAAGATCAGCGAGCAAGGCATGAACAGCCTCACGGCGGCCGAGCGCCGATTCCTCGATGAGGTGGCGCGCAAGAAGAAGACGGAGCATTAAGGACGAGAGAGCGCTAGGGCGAGAGGATGATAGGA
>DASSMN010000364.1:0-2388 GCA_035688885.1 Gemmatimonadales bacterium | reverse complement strand
CCAGGGGGCCGGACCCTCCGCCGCGCGGGCGATACAGAGATACAGGCCCACCAGCCCCAGCGAGGAGAAGGCGACATACCGCGATTCGACGGCCGCGATGGGGTCCGAGGCCCGGCCGACCGCGATCACGCCGCAGCTCAGCAGGCCGAAGAGGACCAGAGCCGCCGGCAGGGCCTCGGCGGCCCAACGCTCGCGCCCTTCGCGGCGCCAGCGGATGGCCAGGGCGAGCACGGCCGCCAAGACCGTCAGGCCCAGCGCGGCGCTCCAGGGCACGCTCCCCGCTCCCAGCGGCGCGCCCAGGGCGGTCACCGTGAACCGCGCGATCCGGACCAGGCCCGCCGGGTCGAGCGCCACCGGGTGGGTGTTGGGCGCGATCTGGAAGTTGCGGAGATAGACCAGGACGCTCGCCAGCCCGGCCGCGATCCAGAGAGCGATCCGCCCGGGCCGCTCCCGCCAAGCGAGCAGGGCCAGCAGGCCGGCCGGCCAGACCACGAAGCCGTTGAGGATCGAGAACGACGCCATTACGCCGCAGCCCATGGCGAGGAGCAGGCCCCCCAGGGTCCGCCGGGCCAGGAAGACCAGCGCCCAGACCACGCCCAGGACGGTGAAGTAGAAGCACATCATCATCCCGTAGAGCATGTTCTGGTAGCCCGCCAGGTTACAGGCCAGCCAGGCCGCGGGGGCGAAGAGGAGCAGGTCGCGGCCGCCAGCATGGCGGTAGAGCCGCCAGAGGCCGAGCACGATCAGCGCGGCGAGGAAGGCGCTGAAATACATCTCCGCCTTCATGTTCCAGCGGGTCAGCAGGGCGAGCGGCACCATCGCCAGCTTCATCGGCACCACCCGGTGCTCGTTGTGCTGGAGCAGGAGCCAGGGCAGCCAGTTCTCGCCGGCCCGTGCCTGCCGGATCATGTCGACGTAATAGAACTCGTCCCAGACCAGCACGTTGACGCCGAGGAAGAAGACCGTGGCCGCCTGCGCGGCGAGCGGCATCGCTACAAGGGCCCGGGCGAGCCAGGAGGACCAGCTTCGAAGAGATTTCATGTCGGCGCTCCGGAAGACAGCTTATCCTAGCAGCTTTGGTTTACACCTTTCGGAGCCCTGCGCTAGGATGCGCCGTCAGCTCTGTTACCTCTGAGGATCGAAGAACCGTGGAAAGCAACTTCTCGCACGACGTCTGCGTCATCGGCGGCGGCGGCCATGTCGGCCTGCCGTTCGCGCTCATCTGCGCCGACTCGGGGCTGCGCACCGTCATCTACGACCTCGACAGCCGCAAGGTCGAGCAGATCCGCTCCGGCGTCATGCCCTTCTACGAGGAGGGGGCCGAGGAGATGCTGCGGCGGACCCTCGACTCGGGCCGGCTGGAGGTCCACGACCAGCCCGGCCGGATGAGCGACTGCCGCTTCCTGGTGATGATCATCGGCACGCCGGTGGACGAGCACCTGAACCCGAGCTTCGCCGCCATCGACCGCGCCCTGCGCAAGTCGCGCGAGCACCTGCGCGACGGCCAGGTCCTGATCCTGCGCAGCACCGTCTTCCCCGGCACCAGCCAGCGCATCCAGCGGGTGCTCCAGGAGTCCGGCCTCGACATCACCGTGGCCTGCTGCCCCGAGCGCGTGGCCCAGGGCTACAGCCTGCGCGAGTTCCGCGAGCTGCCGCAGATCCTCAGCGCCTTCGACCCGGCGACGCTCGAAGCCGTGCGCGGCCTGTTCAGCCGCTTCACCCCCGAGCTGGTCGAGATGACGCCGCGCGAGGCCGAGCTCTGCAAGCTGATGACGAACGCCTGGCGCTACGTGCAGTTCGCCACCGTCAACCAGTTCTACATGCTGGCCACCGACTGGGGCGTGGACTTCGACCGCATCCTTTACGGCTGTCGCCACAACTACCCGCGCATGGCGGGCATGCCCGGCCCCGGCTTCGCCGCCGGACCCTGCCTGGTGAAGGACACCATGCAGCTCGCCGCCTTCAGCCACAACCACTTCATGCTCGGCCACTCCGCCATGCTGGTCAACGAGGGGCTGCCCAGCCACCTCGTCGAGCTGGCGCGCAAGGAGGTCGACCTCTCCCAGGCCCGCGCCGGCATCCTCGGCATGGCCTTCAAGGCCGAGAGCGACGATCCCCGCGACTCGCTGAGCTACAAGCTGCGCAAGCTGCTGGCCCTGGAGGCCCGCGAGGTGCTGTGCACCGACCCTTACGTGCCCGACCCCACCCTGGTGCCGCTGGAGCGCGTGCTCGCCGAGTCGGACATCCTGTTCGTCGCCACTCCCCACAAGGCCTACCGGCAGATCCCGCCGCAGGAGGGCAAGACCGTGATCGACGTCTGGAACTGCCTCCCCCGCGCCACGCCGCCTCCCGGCCTCTTCTGATCCACCGCTTTTTCGAAAGGGACCG
>DASSMN010000106.1:0-3923 GCA_035688885.1 Gemmatimonadales bacterium | reverse complement strand
CGCCATAGCCCTGCTTGCGGAGCCAGGGGACCTTCTCCGAGTGTACATAGGCGTCCACGGTGATGCCATGCTTGGTCTCCTTGTAGCCGGTGACGACGATCCGGAGCTTGGGACCGAGCGCCGTCAGGTGTCGTCTGTCTCGACCGGTGATGGCAACATGAAGGAAGGACATGATAGGCTCGCGGAGCGGAAAACGGACGCTCCATCTGACTTCGGTGGTTGGGGCGCTCGGTCGATCCGGGAGCGACGCGAGCGTAGACCCGGAGGGAGTGCCCCGGTCGTCCGCCACTATAGGAACCGGCCGGCGACGCCGACATTAGACTTTGGGATAGCCCCGGCCGGGCCCCGCGGCCACCACCGTAAACCGTTACTCTACAGCCGCTTGAGCTAGAGAATCAGCTTCTTGGCGAACAGGAGAAGCTGCTTGAAGGGAATGACCGCGAACACCAGCGGCACGAACGGCAACAGGGTGGAGGCGAGCAGCGGGATCAGCCCCCGCAGGCCGAACGGGACCAATTGCATGTTCCGCACGTTCGCGGCGATGGAATAGAGGTCGGTAGTCGCCGAGAAGTCCTGCACGCCCAGGGCATCCTCGTCCAGGTCCGGACCCCGTCCGAGCCAGCGCTGTTCGAACCGTCGGCCCAGCGCCTCGGCCAGCTCACCGTAGGCGAACGACCCACGGATGCGCGCCTGAATCAGCGGCATGCAGAACACCAGCATCGGGGCGACGAACAGCAGGAACACGAGCAGGAGGAGAACGGCTGGCGCCCAGCGGTACGCCTCCAGCGCACGCCCTTCCAGAAGCACGCCCTCGGCGATCCCGCCCGCGGCCGAGGCGCCCAGCGCGAACGCGATCGGCGAGAACGCCTGCACCGAGGTGGCGACGAAGCCGAGGCCGCCGGCGAGGTCGGGATGCACCGGCACCAGGCGGAGATCGAGCCGGGAGACCTGCCAGAGGAAACGGGCCCAGATCACGATCCGCCAGAGCCAGGCCCCCCACAGGACGAGCAGCAGCGGCTGGCTCACCAGCAGGCGCCACCAGCCGGCGAGGGAGAGATGCCGCTCGCCGCCGATGATCGGCGCCACCCAGCTCGACTCGCTGGTGGGATATTGGCTGCCCGCCGAGGCGACCGCGGCGAAGTAGGCCAGCAGCACCAGCACGATCTCGGCGCCGCGGTGCTCGAGCAGCGAGCGGGCGGAGAGGAGCAGCGAGTCGTAGCGCGGCCGGTCGGCCTCGGCGATCAGGCCGGCCTCGGGGAAGTAGCGCGCGATCATCGCCAGCGGGAGCAGACAGACCGGCTCTGCCAGGACGAGGACGGGAAGGGTGACGAGGTAGCGGGCGTAGACGGAGGGATCGAGCAGCAGTGAGTCTTGCGGCCGGTCGTTCCAGGCGAGGCCCTGCACCGCCGCCAGCACCACCAGGGGGGCCCAGGCGATGGCCGTGAGCGCCACCGCCCGGTACGGCGCTCGGGCGCTCCACAGCCGCCGCCGGTTCAGGGCGGCCTGGAGTCGCGCGTAGGGGCCGGCATCGAACGGATCGGCGACGGACGGCGGTGCGGCAGACATGCCTGGAGGTCCCCCCCGGCTCAGACCCCCACGTTGCCGACGGCGCCCCCGGCGTCCCATTGGACCTTCGTACAGGTCTGCGGGGGCGCCTTTGGGCCATCGCACGGGCGGTGTATCCTGCAGGATCACCGTCCGTCCCCACGAGGCGACCCATGAGCAAGAAGCCCACCGACTACGCGCCCGTCATCCAGCAGCTTCGCCGGCTGGCGCGCGAGCCGTTCGAGGTGCCCGACGAGCTGCGGCAGCTCCGCCGCCGGATCGAGACCGAGCGCGACAAGACCCACCACCACATGGTCGAGCGGCTGGCCAAGGAGACCAAGCTCGACATCCAGAGCTTCTTCGACGAGGCCCGCCGGCGTGGCGCCGCCAAGCGCCGGTACGTCCGGCAGGCCATGGAGCCGCTGGAGGAGCGCGCGCTCGCCGAGGCCAAGGCCCAGAAGGCAAAATTCCACAAGGCGCGCTCGGGGTATCAGGACGCCTTCGCCGCGGGCCTCCCCGCGGCCGCCGCGCTCCCGCCCCAGCTCAAGTTCAAGCGGCCGGTCGATTCGAGCTCCACGTTCAACCGGGCCGACTGTAACAAGATCATCGGCGGTCTCGATCCCGACGGCGGCGCCTGGGAGGCCTCGGCCGACCTGGCCGACAACGGCGACGCGGGCGTGTGGCTCTACCCATACATCTTCACCGACACCGGCGACTGCGACGACAGCAAGGCGGCTCAGACCCTTCACGACCTCAGCTACGCGATGAGCCCGCCGGCCCAGAGCTTCTACGTCTCCAGCGTGCGGGTGGACCTGGTCGGCAATGGCCTCGCGAGCAGCGTGCTGGGCGATTTCAAGTGGCCCACCAAGGCCGACCCGCTCTACGAGCACTCCTACGTGCAGCTCGACGTCTGGGTCGCCCAGGAGGTCAACGGCGAGTATCAGCAGTGGCCGCTGGTGTCCGACCGGCTCTTCACCGGCAAGGGCGAATACGCCCGCCAGATCCGCTCGGTGCTCTCGGGCGGCCCCTACCCGGCGAGCATCGTGATCCGGAAGCCCGATGCGGGCGGTGGCGACGTAGTATGCCACCTCCAGGTGGCTTGCTCGTCGCTGGCGATCGGGAGCGACGGGCGGGTGAAGATCGATTACCGCGCGCCCGACCTGGGGATCTTCGTCGGAGGCGTGGCGCTGCTGGGGCAGTATGTGTAGTCCCGCCGGCTAGGGCGTTCCCCGAACCTGACGCGCGGGTCACCTGTCGTATACCGTACCGGTATACGACATCCCTCCAGTGTGCTCTTGCGCCCACCGTCTGTGCATCGATTTCCTGCGTCAGCGGTATGGCTGTACACCGAACACCTCACCCCGACAAACCGAACGCGATACCCGGAAGAGGCTGGTCGATTCCAGCGCCGGGACGTCGGTGAGGTCCCCAACCTTCACGAGACGAGCGCCAGGCGGGACGAGCAGCTCCTCCGGCGCGACCTGGATGGCGCCGTCCAGGCCTGCCTCGCCCGGTTGACCCCCGCCCAATGCGTGCTGCTGGCCATGCGGGACGACCTTCCGGTCCGCGAGATCGCGAAGGTGCTCCGCTATCCGTCTCCATTCCACGTCTACCGTACCCTCAATACCCTGCTGGGCGGCTGCGCCGCTGTCTGGCCGAACGAGGAGGTGCCGGGCGTGGATGCAGCCGGCGTCGTTCACCATCAGGCGCCAACCGGGCACGGTCCAGTCGTGGGACGGTGGGGAGGAGCGTCCTCGATGACGAGTGGCATCTTCATGGCCGCGCGGCGCTAGCCCTCGGGAACTGGCTAGGCGCCGCAGCCGGTGACCTCGTGAGCCGTTTGGAGGGCGGGTGTCGCTACTCCAGGGTAGTGACCTAACGACTGCCTACCTGCAGTCGCACAGCCAACCCGTCGGACAGCCCCTTCCACTGGGCCGGTTTCGTCCTCGACGGTGATCTCTGATGAGAAAGGATCGGTGGCTGCCATGATCCGAACTGCGGGGTTGGTGGGCGCACTGACGATTCTGGCCGCGTGCTCGGACACGCCGGGATCCCAGGACGGCGGGCCTTTGGACCCCCTTCCTCCTGCGCTGCCCATGACGCAGGCCATCGTCTCTTCCCCGATCGATCACAAGGCCTACGTCTCGATGGTGCCTGGCACGGTGTTCGGTGGTAGCCAGGTTGCGATTCAGAATGGCCGGAACCGTGTCGCCGTCACCGCCCCGATACTTGACGGTGGCTTCGATCCGGTTGCCGTGGAAGCGGAGCCCGGCGACACCCTGGCAATCACGGTGACGGGCACGAGCGGCGCCGGCGGCACGGGCTACCGCATCGTGCCGGCCGCCTCGAGCCCGAAAGTGGTTCGGACGTTCCCCCGC
>DASSMN010000398.1:0-3164 GCA_035688885.1 Gemmatimonadales bacterium | reverse complement strand
GCCCCCGGGCAACGGGTCTGCCTCACCACCCACGTCAATCCCGATGGCGATGGCCTGGGCAGCGAGGCGGCCCTGGCGCACCTGCTGCGCGACCGCGGCATCGACACCGTCATCACCAATCCGACGCCCACGCCGCCCCGGTTCGCGTTTCTGTTCGAAGACCTGCCCGGCGGGGATCGGACGTCGGAAGCGGTGCGCGAGCTGCGCCGGGCGGACGCCATCATCGTGCTGGACATCTCCGATCTGGGACGGCTGGGGATGCTGAGCGAGACCGTCCGCGATCGCGGTGTGCCGGTGGCCTGCATCGACCACCACGTCAGCGAAGGGGTGCTGCCCGACGGTCCCCGCTACCTCGACCCGGGCGCCGCGGCCACCGGCGAGCTCGTCTTCGAGCTGGCGGTGGCCAACGGATGGACCATGACCGAGGAAGCCGCGCGGGGTCTCTACGTCGCGATCCTCACCGACACCGGCGGGTTCCGGTTCAGCAACACCCGCCCGCGCACGCTGCGCATCGCCGCGGAGCTGCTCGAGGCCGGCGTCGACCCGGAGCAGATCTATCTCGAGGTTTACGCTCGTGCCCCCGAGGGCCGCCCGCGACTCTTCGCCGAAGCGCTCCAGACCCTGGTGGTCGAGCCCGACTACGGTCTCGCGTGGGTGACGGTGCCTCCCGGCGCCATCGAACGCCTGGGCGTCAGCTCGGATGATCTCGAGGGCGTGGTGGAATTTCCCCGTTCCATCGAGGGGGTTCGGATGGCGCTGCTGTTCCGCGAGGTGAGCCAGGGCCGGGTGAAAGTGTCGCTGCGTTCGGTGGGCAACGTGGACGTGGCTGCGTTTTCCAAGCGATTCGGCGGCGGCGGTCACACCAAGGCGGCCGGGCTCGCCCTGCCGGGCTCGCTGGCGGAAGTGCAGTCCACCGTCCTCACTGCCGCCCGGGACTTCCTCGGACGCAACGGCCGCCACCCCGAGACCGGTGCCCGTTGACCGACTTTGGCCCGGGTCTATATTGCCGAACGGACCGGTAGGAATTACGGCCGGGAGCCCATGGACACCATCGATCGCATCGAGAAGACGCTCGACACGCTGCGTCCCTACATCGCCTCGCACCGCGGCCACGTCGAAATCGTGGACTTCGACGAGCGCGACGGGACCTTGCTCGTACGCCTCGGCGGCACCTGCCATGGCTGCGCGGCCTCGACGATCACGCTGAAGCAGGGCATCGAGCTCCGGCTCCGGGAGTCGGTCCCCGAGGTCAAGCATGTGGAGGCGGTGTAGTGGCTGACTTCCTCGAAGGCCGCGTCGCCGCCGCCCTGGCCGCCGTCCGAAATCCTCGCCTCGACAACGACCTTCTCTCCGCGGGCATGATTCGGGACCTGACGGTCACCGACGACGGCGGTGTGAGCTTCACCTTTCTGCTCGCACCGGACGATCCGGCCACGCTGGTGCGTCAGGCGCGCGCGGCGGTCCAGGCAGTCGAGGGCGTGAGGCGTGAGGAAATCAGGATCAACGTCACCAATCCCTCCGGCCCCGCGCGACCGACTCATCAGCCGCCTGCCGCCGCGGTGCCGCCGGCCCCGGTGCCCGCCGAGCAGCCCGATCTCGGCCGCATCCTGGCCGTGTCCTCGGGCAAGGGCGGGGTGGGGAAGTCCACCGTGGCCGTCAACGTGGCCGTCGCGCTGGCGCAGGACGGCGCTCGGGTCGGACTGATGGATGCCGACATCTATGGTCCGAACGTCCCTCGCATGTTCGGCGTGTTCGACAAGCCGCCGGTGATCGGCGGCAAGATCCAGCCCCTCGAGGCGCACGGCGTCAAGCTCATGTCGCTCGGCTTTCTGGTCGAGCGCGACGCGCCGGCCATCTGGCGCGGACCCATCATCATGAAGATCGTCACCCAGTTCCTGCGCGACGTGGACTGGGGTGAGCTCGACTACCTGATCGTGGACCTGCCGCCGGGCACCGGCGACGCCCAGCTCTCGCTGGTGCAGGCCACGCAGGTCTCGGGCGCGGTGATCGTGACGACGCCGCAGGAGGTCGCGGTGGGCGACGCGCTCCGCGGCGCCAAGATGTTCGAGCGGGTCGGCGTGCCGGTGATCGGCGTGGTCGAGAACATGAGCGCCTTCGTGGACCCCGAGACCGGTCACCGGTACGAGCTGTTCTCCTCCGGCGGCGGCCAGCGGCTGGCCGATGAAGTCGGCGTGCCGCTGCTCGGCACGGTGCCGCTCCAGCCCCGCCTGGCGGAGCAGGCCGACCGTGGTCAGCCGGTGATCGTCGCGAGTCCCGAGAGCCCGGCCGCCCGGAGCCTCCGGGCCATTGCCACCGAGCTGGGCCGGAAGACCGCGGGCCGCGGCGCGGCACTGCCGATCCTCAGAAACTGACGCCGGCCTCGCACGACCCGGTGGTCCCGCCACCGGCCCTCTACGCCGACCAGCACGACGCCGGGCCGGCCCTTGCCCCACCCTACGCCGACCCCACCGGCATCCTCCGCGGCCCGCTCCGCCCCGCCATTCTTCGGCTCGCGCTGCCGGCCGTCGGCACGACGCTGTTCCAGGTCCTCTTCAACATCACCGACACCTTCTGGGTCGGCCGCACCCTCGGCCCCGAGGCGCTCGCGGGCGTGTCGCTCGCGAGCTATACGGTCTGGGTCATCGTCTCCGTCGGCGAGCTGGTCGGGGTCGGGCTCTCCGCGGTCGCGTCGCGCCGCCATGGCGAAGGCGACCCCGACCGGGCCGCGCGCGCGGCCGGCACCGCGCTCGTGATGGCCCTCCTCCTGGGCCTCGTCGTGGCCGTGGGCGGCACGGCGGCATTGCCCGCCATCTTCCGCCTGATGCAGGCGCAGGGCCGCGTGGCCGAGCTGGCGCGCGAGTTCCTGGTGATCCAGCTGGTCGGCGCGGTGCTCATCTACGGGTACTACGTCGTCACCGCGGCCTTTCGCAGCGCGGGTGACACCCGCACGCCGTTCGTGCTGCTCGGGACCTCGGTCCTGCTCAACCTGGTCCTGGATCCGGTCATGATCCTGGGCCTGGGCCCGATGCCCGCGCTGGGCGTGTACGGGGCAGCCCTCGCGACGGTGCTCACCCGAGGACTGGGGTTCCTGGTGGGGCTCGAGCTGCTGCGGCGCCGCGGCGGCATCCGGCTGGAGCTGAGTCTTCCCGTCGCGCGCACCATCG
>DASSMN010000344.1:0-2954 GCA_035688885.1 Gemmatimonadales bacterium | reverse complement strand
AGAACGCAGTGGCGCTCTGGCCCACCCCATTTCGCTTCCCGCTCCGGCTTACATCGTCGCTTCCGTGCTCAGGGTGAGCGGCTCAGGCGCCAGGTGCGGAGACCGCTGGCCCAGCTGTACGGATCGATCTCCACGCCCTCCACCCGGCGCGAGGCGATCGCCACGTTGGCGGGCGCGTAGAGGAAGATCGCCGGCGCGTCGGCGTTGAGCGTGTCCATCGCCTGGCGGTACAGGCGGCGCGCCGAATCCACGGTCCCCGCCCGTCCCGCCCGCTCGAACAGCGCATCGAACGCCGGATTCGAGTAGTGACCGTAGTTGAGCACTCCCCATCCGGCGCGGGTCCACTGCTCGGCCAGCCCCCGAGGGCTCGGCTCGTCCAGCCAGGCACCGATGTAGCTGTCGAACTGCCCCTTTTCCAGTCGCTCCTGGAACACCGGGAAGTCCACCGCCGTCACCGTGACGGCCGCGCCCACGGCCTGCCACATGGCCTGGAGTGCCACGGCGATCTGGCGTCGGCTCGGGCTCGTGCTGGGGACCAGGATGTCGAACGACAGCGCTCGGCTGCCGCGCTGCCGGGTGGACACGGTGTCGCGCCGGCGCCAGCCGGCCGCCTCGAGCGCTCGAGCGGCCTGGGCGGTATCGAAGGGGAGCGTGCGGATCGCGTCGTCCCAGATCCACAGCAGCTGCGACATCGGCCCCGGCGGCGCTTTCGCCTCGCGCCCGAAGGTGGAGCGGGCCAGGGTCTCGCGATCGACCGCGAGCGCCAGCGCACGGCGGGTGGCTACGTCTCCGAAGATCGGATGGAGCTCTTCACCCTGACCGGCGCCGCCCCGGATCCGGAACCCCAGAAAGCCGTAGGCCGCGGAGGGGTACGGCAGCAGGCGGAGCGTGGAGTCGCCGGCCGCGCGCTCGACGTTCCGCGGACCGCCCGCGGTTTCCAGCAGGTCGGCCTCGTGGCTCAGCACCAGATTGATGGCCGCATCGGGGTCCTGGGCGAACCGCCACACGACCTCGCGCACGGCGGGCGGCTTGGTCGCGGTCGAGTCCGCAATCAGCCGGAGATACTCGCCGCGCTTCCAGGCCGCTATCCGGTAGGGGCCGCTGCCCACGAGGTGGGCCAGCGAGGTGTCCGCCGGCCAGCGGTCGCGGGGAATGGCGGACCAGATATGGCTCGGCAGCACCCGCACGTGATAGGTGGCGTCGAACAGCTGCTCGGTCGAGGGGCGAGCGAACTGCACCAGGACGGTCGCGGAGTCCTCGGCGCTGACGGTCAGCTTGCCCGCCAGGTACTCCCGTGCGCGCGAGTCGAGGGTCGAGTCCTGGAAGGCCTCGAAGGAGAACCGCACGTCCTCGGCGGTGACCGGCCGGCCGTCCTGCCAGCGGGCGCCTGGCCGCAGGTGGAACCGCCAGCGCACCGAATCCACCCGCTCCCAGCGCGAGGCCAGCGCGGGGCGATAGGCGGTGGAGTCGATCGGTGCGCCGCCGGGGGCGAGATCGGCCAGGCGCTCGTAGATCTGGTCACCGATGTCGCGGGCCACGCTCTCAGTGGCGAGCGGGGGCAGCAGGTGAGCCGGCTCGCCGATCGCGGCGATGACCAGAGTCCGGCACCGGGTGCAGTCGGTGGCGTCGGAGCGGCACGCGAAGAGGACCACCACGGCGGCGGTCGCGAGCCGACGGACCCAGGACGCAGGACGCACGAGTGCCTCAGTGGAGAAGGAGCGGCGGTCGGACGGTCGGACCGAAGGTAATAAGGGCCGTCCCATTAGTAGTACCAAGCGATTGCCCCTGTAATGAGGCGTTACAGGCCGGATCGCCGTGTTACGACTGCGGGGGTTACGGGGCAGCAGGTGAGCCATGTATGTTGTTGTACCGTAAAATATTGCGAGAACGCGGCCGGAGGGCATGCCGGTTGCCTTGAGTGGGGGCCGAGAACCATTCCCCCAGCTCCTGGAGACTCTGATGCCCCGCCCCGTTCTGCTTTCCATCGCGGCGCTGGCGACCACGGTGCTCGCCGGCTGTGATGCCGGCGGACCCTCGACGTCGGCGCAGGTGAATTTCAGCGTGGCCACCCAGCCGGCGGGCGCCGCCGGCGCCGGAAGCGCGGAGTCGTTCACCGACGGCAGCAGCAATACGCTCGTGATCAATCGGGTGCAGCTGGTGCTGCGCGAGATCGACCTCAAGCGCGTCGAGGCCACCACCTCCTGCGCCGACTCGAGCCACGACGCCTGCGAGCGGCTGGAGCTGGGCCCGATCCTGCTCGACTTGCCGCTGGGCGCGGGGGGCGCGGCGCACAGCTTCTCGGTCCCGATCACCGCCGGCAGCTACGGTGCGGTCGAGTTCGAGATCCATCCGGCCTCCCACGACGACACGCCCGACGCCGCGTTCGTGCAGGCGCACCCGGACTTTGCGGGTGTAAGTGTCCAGGTGGATGGAACGTTCAATGGGGTCGGCTTCACCTACACCAGCGACCTGAGCGCCGAGGAAGAGATCGAGCTCAACCCGCCGCTGACGGTCGCGGAATCGGCCACGGCCGACCTGACGCTGATGGTGGACCTGGACCGGTGGTTCCGGGACGGCGCCGGGCTGCTGGTGGATCCGGCCACGGCCAATGCGGGGCTGGCGAACGCATCGCTGGTCGAGAGCAACATCCGCGCGACGCTGCACGCCTTCGAGGACGAGAACCATGACGGGATGGACGATCATGGCGGCGCCGACGATCCGCAGCCGCATGCCTGATCGCACGCACCGCGCGTGACCGAGCACCCCTGGCTCATCGCCATGGTCGAGCTCTCGGACAGCTTCCGCGCCAGCCTGGCGGAGCTTGCCCGGGAGCTTCGCGCCGGCGTCGTGTCGTGGCGCCCCGAGGAGGAGGCCACGCCGCCGGCCGGCACATCGGTGCTGCTGCTGCTCGCGGGCGGCGCCGAGAGCGCGGCCATCGATCTGATGGCCGATTT
>DASSMN010000110.1:0-2911 GCA_035688885.1 Gemmatimonadales bacterium | reverse complement strand
GTGTTGCTGTACTGGCAGACACCGCTGGTGTGCGTCGCGAGGTGCTCGACCGTGATGCCGCTCCAGGGAGCGGTGGTGGCCCAGCGCGCGCCGAGCGAGTCGGCGAGCCACTGGGAGGCCGGGTCGCCGAGCCTCACCCCGCAGGCGCTCATCGCGTGCACCAGTGTCGGTGCGCCCAGAAGTCCCTTGTTGGCCGAATAGGCCGGGTAGGCCTGGGTCCCGCCCCGATCGTAGATCACCTTGTCGTTGCGGATCACGACGAAGCGCATCGTGTTGTACTTGGGATCGCTGATGGACGTCCAGATGTCGAGCAGGGTTCGGGTACAGCCGAGCTGCAGCGTGGAGCCGCACATGCCCTGGCTCTCGGGCGTGCCGCTGCCCCAGCTGAAGCCGGCCGTCGCCGTGGCTGGCTCCAGCGGCGGCGCGGGCACCGGCGTCGGGGAGGTGGCATCGTCGGCGTTCGAGCAGGCGAGCGCCAGCACCAATGCCGCCGCGAGCCATCCAGCCGTCGTCCGGCTGCGCATGGACACACTCCTGATGGTGGGGCCGAACGACGAACCTCCGGCGGATACGCTGGGGCGAGACCCACCGGGGCTGGTTCAAGGTGAGGCGAGAAATGTGAAGCGAGCCGGAATTCAGTGTGAGGGTGCGTTCAACCAAGTTTTGCACCGTGGGAACGGCACTCGTTGCGGCAGGTCAGCCGAGGAGATAGTCGAGCACGTCATCCGCCGAGTAGGCGGTCCGCCCCCCGAGGAAGCCGCCGATGGTGGCCAGGTCGTCACCGCTGGTCAGGAGCGGTGGCTCCGCCCCACCGTCGGCTCGCACCTGCGCGTGGCCGATGTTCGCCATCAGCGCGTTGCACAGGCAGCGGCGACCGACGGTCTCCTCCGCCTGGCCGCCCTTCTCGACGTACGCCTCCACCGGCTCGCCCGAACAACGGTATCCGATGCGGCCGTCGGGCCGTTGGTAGGCCTCGCGCAGGTAGCCGAGGTCGCAGACGCGCCGGCGCGGCGAAGCGCCGGCCGTCGGATCGTCGGGCCAGCGCACCACCTTGAAGGGGTAGCCGGTGGGCGACGCCTCGGGATCGGTGAAGATGTCCACGTTCCCCTGCTCGGCATGGGTGAGCACCGAGCGCTTGTACTCGGCCGCCAGGCCCGATTCCTGGGCGAAGGCGAACAGCGTGCCCACCTGAATCCCGGCGGCGCCCGCGGCGAGCGCCTCCCGGAGCCTTGCCGGTGAGCCGGTGCCCCCGGCGAGCCAGAAGGGCAGGCCAAGCTCACGGAGCTTGGACAGGTCCACCACGTCGCGCTCGCCGTAGACCGGCTCGCCCCGCCCGTTGAGCTGCAGCGTACCCCTGGGCGGCGCGTTGTGGCCGCCGGCCGTCGGTCCCTCGACCACGAAGCCGTCCACCCGCCCGCTCGCCTTCCGCGCGAGCATGGTCGCGAGCGAGTTGCTGGCGATGATCGGGAGGAAGCGGGGACGGAGCAGGGGCGCCGGCGGGTCGCCGTCCCAGTACGCGCGCGGATCGAGGCGGATCGTGGTGTCCAGCTCCGGCGAGGCACCGGTCACCTCGAGGCGGAGACTCGCCGCCGCGTGGACGGCCAAGGCGTCCAGGACCGCCGGGATCTCGCGCGGGATGCCGGCGCCCATGAGCACGTAGTCCACGCCCGCGAGCATCGCCCCATAGAGGGTGGCGAGGTTGGGCAGCTGGATCTTCGTGAGCAGGTTAATGCCCACCGGCCCGGCGTGCCCTTCTTTGGCCAGCCAGACCTCCGCGAACCCGGCGAGCATGGTGAGCGCTTCGCGGGGCCGTCCCACGCCCAGGTGGTACATGGAGAGCGACCGGTAGGGAGCGCCCTCGGGCCGGCCGCCCTTCCGGTAAAACCGCCGCCAGGCCGCCTCGGCGACGCCGGGGATCGGGAAGTGGGCCATCGCGCGGTGCAGGTGACCGCCCGGATCGCCGTCCTGCAGCCGTCGCACGAGCACGGCGTCGATGACGGTTCCCGAGACCACGCCCAGCTGGCCGCGGGAGGCCACCGCCCGCGCGAGCCGCCAGCCCGATATGCCGATGCCCATGCCGCCCTGGATGACGAGGGGGAGAGGGAACGGGGCGATCGCGTCAGTCAACGGAGCCTCCGGCGTGGAACGGGCGAGAGCGTATCGGGAGCCGTGCACCGAGTCTATGGTGCGCTACGGAAGAATCGCGGAAGAATCGATGAAACAATCTTCAGGCGGAGAGCCCCGCGGCAGCCGCCAGGCGGGTGGGCCGTCCGCGCGCTACATTCTGCCCATGACCCTCCCGCCACTCCCGCCGAAGCTCGGCCTCGACCTGCTGCAGGACCCGCGGCTCAACAAGGGCACCGCCTTCACGCCGCGCGAGCGCGACGCGCTCCGGCTCCGGGGCCTGCTCCCACCGAGGGTGTTCACGCTCGAGCAGCAGCTCGCGCGCACCATGGAGAACTTCCGCGCCCTCACCTCCGACCTCCAGCGCTACGTCTTCATGGTGGCGCTGCAGGACCGGAACGAGACCCTGTTCTACCGCGCCGTGGTGGACCACCTGGCCGAGATCATGCCCATCATCTACACCCCGACCGTGGGGGAGGCGTGCGCCCGGTTCGGCCACATCTATCGCCGGCCACGCGGGCTCTACATCTCCGCCGCCGATCGCGGCCGGGTCCGCGAGGTGCTCCGGAACTGGCCCGAGCCCGGCGTCGGCGTCATCGTGGTCACCGACGGCGAGCGCATCCTCGGCCTGGGCGACCTCGGCGCCTATGGCATGGGGATCCCGATCGGGAAGCTGGCGCTCTACACCGCGTGCGGCGGCGTGAGGCCGTCGCTGTGCCTGCCGGTGATGCTCGACGTGGGCACCGACAACCCCGCGCTGCTCCAGGACCCGCTCTACACCGGGCTG
>DASSMN010000433.1:0-11473 GCA_035688885.1 Gemmatimonadales bacterium | reverse complement strand
GCATGCCTCGCACTCGGCCTGGGTCCAGTCTTCCAGCGCGCTGCCAGGGCGGTTTCCGCGCTCCAGGTACAGCTCATAGGCCCGCAGCCGGATCAGCACGTCCAGCGGCTCGGCCGCGGCTGTCACGGCGGGCTCGACACTGTTCTGTTTGTCTGCTCGCTTGGCCATACATCCCCCCGAGGTAGTCGTGTTGAATGGATCATTGTCCGCCGCACCCACGGTCGCCAATGCTACAGGAAGCCGCCCCCAAATCAGGATGAAACCTTCTTCATGCCCGGTAGCGCCGTCCGCGGACTATCTTCGTCGGCTTTCTCACGCCGCTTTCACCGTTCCCTCACGTCCCTGCCGCCAGAATGGACCCGGTCTTCCAAGCCCAGTGTGATCCCCAGCACGGACGGCACCATGATCGATCAACTACTCCAGACGCGCAGTCGCGCGGCCCTGTCCGGCGGTACGCCCCCTGCCCTTCCCTCCGGTTTCTCCGCCATGCGAACGGCACGACTGCATCTCGCGCTTCAACGCCACCTGGACAGCGGGGAAGTCCCGGGCATCGTCGCGCTGGTGCATCACGCGGGACGGGAGCACGTGGAGACGCTCGGCACGATGGCGTTCGGCAGCGACACCCCCGTCCGGCGGAACACGATCTTCCGTCTGGCCTCCACCACCAAGCCGATCACGGCGGTCGCCGGGATGATTCTGGTGGAGGAGTGCAGGCTCCGCCTGGACGATCCGCTCGACGACTGGCTGCCGGAGCTGCGGAGCCGCCGGGTGCTTCGGACGGTTGACGGCCCGCTCGACGATACCGTACCGGCGAAGCGTCCGATCACGCTGCGCGACCTGCTCACCTTCCGTTCCGGCTATGGTGATTTCGCGCTGTTCGCGCCCGCCTCTCCCTTCCAGCAGGCGCTGGAGGCAGCGGGACTTTCCATCAGCACCTGGCCATACCGCGGCACCCCCGACGAGTTCGTCCGCCGCCTGGGCGAGCTCCCGCTGGCGCACCAGCCCGGCGAGCGGTGGCTGTATCACACCAGTGCCGAGATCCTGGGCGTGCTGATCGCCCGGGTCAGCGGGCGGCCGTTCGGCACCTTCCTGCGGGAGCGCATCTTCGAGCCGCTGGGGATGACGGACACCGGGTTCCAGGTGCCCGAGGCGAAGGTCGACCGACTGCCCACCTGCTACGGGCGGGACATGGTGACCGGGGTGCTGGTCGAGCTGGACCAGCCGCACGGCCAGTACGCGCAATCTCCCGGCTTCGAGTCCGGGGCCGGCGGACTGGTCTCGACCGTGGATGATCTGCTCGCCTTCGGCCGGATGATGCTCGGCGATTGCGCCCGCGAGGCGCGCGTGCTGTCGCGCCCGACCATCGAGCTGATGCGCATGGACCACCTCACACCAGAGCAGAAGGCCGTGTCCCCGTTCTTCGAGGGGTTCTGGGCCTGCCACGGCTGGGGCCTGGGGCTGGGCATCGTGACGGGGCGCGCCGAGCCCGCGGACGTGCCCGGGCGGTTCGGCTGGGACGGCGCGTTCGGGACCTCGTTCTGGATGGATCCGAAGGAGCGAGTGGTCGGGGTGCTGATGACGCAGCGCCGACCGGACCGGCTGGCGCTGCCTCCCGTGGTGCTCGACTTCTGGAACTCGGTTTACCAGCTGATCGACGAGTGAGGTATGTCGCTCACTCCCCGCCCTTCGGGGGCGGGGAGCGCGACAGCGTTACCCCTAGCAAAGCTCGTCGCCATCCGACTTCGGGGAACCGGCGGCAACCGGGATGCCGCGGGGCTGGCGTTCCCGGTCGCCCGTCAGCAGGCCGGCGAACTCTTGAGCGAATTGCGCCACGGCAGGCCAGTCGGTGAAGTCGTAGTCCCGCGACGTATCCGTCGGTCCGCCGGTCCGCCGGCTGATCATCTTCATCATCCAGCGCACCCACGGCCGGTAACGGGTGTAGGGGACCCCGCCGGCGAAGGAGCGCTCGATCGTTGGATGCCAGCCGGTCGCCGAGAGCAGTCGCTCCCGGTACCCCCGCGCGACGCGCTCTCCCTCCGGCGCCGGGTTGGCCATCGCCCCGCAGACCGAGACGAAGGCAGAGGGCAGCGTGGTCAGCTGGGCCCCCCGCTCCCGCACGAAACGCTCGATGTAGCGCTGGTGACGGCCGAAGAGCACGGAGGCGGCGACCACGACACCCTGGTACTCACCCAGGCTCATCCCGGCAGGCAGCCAGTCGCCTCGCATCAGACTCACCTCGTGATCCGACTCCCTCAGCACCCGAGCGATCTCCTGCGCGATCCGTTCCGTCTGCCCGTAGGCGGTGCCGTAGACGATCAGGACCCTGGACATACCTTCACTCCTTTCCCCCTCAAGCGTTCGCGGTGGAAGCCGAGTCCACACTACGCGCGGGGGTGGGAAGCGGGCTCGAAGACCGGATGAGGAGACCTTCACACCCGCCTGAACGCCTTGATCGCCTGCCCGATCACAGCCGGCACCAGCGCCAGGACAAACGCAACCAGCAGGTCGATCGCATCCGGACGCGCTACTCCCAGCACCTCGGCGAGCGGCGGGTAGGTGATCGCAAGCATCTGGAGCCCTCCGGCCACCCCCACCGCCGCCAGGGCCGACCGATTCGCGACGGCGCTCCGCCATCGCACGACCGGATCGTCGCTGCGCGCGTTGCCCAGGTGGAAGATCTGGCCGTACGCCAGGGTCAGGAAGGCGAGGGTGGAGGCGCGGGCGGCATCTCCGCTTGCCGTCAGTCCCCAGGCGTAGGCCGCGAGGGTGCAGCCCGCGATCAGCACCCCGTAGATCCCGACCTGCCAGAGCATCGCCGGAAAGAGGATCTGCGCCTTGGGATCGCGGGGAGGCTCCTGCATCACGTCGCTCTCCCCCGGCTCGACCGCCAGCGCCAGCGCCGGGAAGGTATCGGTCAGCAGGTTGAGCCAGAGGATCTGGAGGGGCAGCAGCGGCGACGGATATCCCGCCACAGTGGCGCCCAGCACCACCAGGATCTCGGCCAGGTTGCAGCTGAAGAGATAGAACACCGCCTTGCGCAGGTTGTCGAAGATCGCCCGACCCTGTTCGACCGCGACGCCGATCGTGGTGAACCGGTCGTCCTCGAGCACGAGGTCCGCTGCCTCCTTGGCCAGATCGGTGCCCCGTCCGCCCATCGCCACGCCGATGTCCGCCTGCCGGAGCGCCGCCGCGTCGTTGATGCCATCGCCCAGCATGGCGACGATCTCGCCCCGACGCTGCAGCGCGGAGACGATCCGAAGCTTGGCCTCGGGGCTCACCCGGGTGAACACCGCCGCGCGTTCGACGGCGGCGCGCAGCTCGTCCTCCGAGAGACGGTCGACCTCGGCCCCGTCCAGCACGCGATCACCGGGCCGCAGCAGCCCGAGGTCTAGCGCTATGCGCTCGCCCGTGTGCCGCTGGTCGCCGGTGAGCATGAGGGTGCGGATCCCGGCCCTCTGGAAGGCGGCGATGGTGTCCCGCACACCCGGCGCTGGTGGATCCATCAGTCCCACATGGCCGATCCAGACGAACTCGTGCAGCTCGGTAGCAGTCGGCGAGCTCACCTCCTTCATGGCGAGCGCGAGCACGCGAAGGCCCCGGGTCGCTAGGTCGTGGTTGAAGGCCAGGATCCGCTCCCGATCCTCCGGACCGATCTCGCGCGTCCCGGCAGGCGTCCGCATCCGGTCGCACAGATCCAGGACTCGGCCGGGCGCGCCCTTCACGCAGGCGATCAGGCCGCCTGCCGGGGTGTGGTGGAACGTGGCCATGTACATCCGCTCGCTGGAGAAGGGCACCTCGCCAGCCTCCGGCCACTCTGCCCGGAGCGTCGCCGGGTCGAGACCGGCTCGGTCGGCCGCGACCAGCAGGGCGGTCTCGGTCGGATCTCCGAGCAGCTCGAGCTGCCCGCCCGTCCGCAGGTGATGACCCCGGTTGGCCAGGGCGCCGATCCGAAGCGCG
The DNA here is from genome assembly GCA_035688885.1 of Gemmatimonadales bacterium. Classification (GTDB taxonomy): domain Bacteria; phylum Gemmatimonadota; class Gemmatimonadetes; order Gemmatimonadales; family GWC2-71-9; genus CAVVWJ01. The sequence continues at coordinate 7,516 of DASSMN010000433.1, read as the reverse complement.
AGCACGAGATCGGGCGGGGGTGGGAAGTCGCCCGCAGCGATCGCGACCTCACGATCGGCGAGGCAGACCACTGTCGCGGTCATCTGGCCGGCGGTGAGCGTCCCGGTCTTATCGGTGCAGATCACGGTGGCCGACCCGAGGGTCTCGACGGCGGGCAGGTGCCGGACGAGCGCATGGCGGTGCGCCATGCGCCGGACGCCGACCGCCATCGCGATCGTGCCGACCACCGGCAGTCCCTCGGGGACGGCGGCGACCGCGAGGGCGATCGCAATCTGGATCAGGGCACCGAGGGGCCGGCCCTGGGCCAGCCCGAGGAGCGCGACAGTCAGTCCGATCGCGAGCGCGAGCAGCGCCAGCTGCCGCCCCAGAAGCTCGAGCCGGCGCTCGAGCGGCGTCCGGTCGCGAGCGACCGCGGCGGTCAAGGTCCCGATTCGTCCGACCTCGGTCTGCATGCCGGTGGCGACGACCAACGCGGTGCCGCGGCCGGCCACGACCGTGCTCGCCTTGTAGATCATCGTGACCCGCTCCGGTAACGGGGTCTCCGCGGGCGGAGCCGGGCTCGCTCGCTTCTCCACGGGAGCGGACTCGCCGGTGAGGGACGCCTCCACCACCCGCAGTTCGACCGAGTCGAGGAGACGGGCGTCGGCGGGAACGGTGGCGCCGGCCTCGACGACGATCACGTCCCCCGGCACCAGGTCACGGGCGTCCAGCTGGACCGATCGCCCGCTCCGAAGGACGACCGCGCGGGTTACCTCGAGACGCAGCAGGGCCTCCATGGCCCGGTGCGCCCGAAGCTCGGTGATGAAACCGATCGCCACGTTGAGCACGAGCACCGCGACGATCGCCGCCGCGTCCAGCAGGTCGTGGGAGAGCACAGCGATGACCGCCGCGACGACGAGGAGCACAACCATGAGGCTCCGGAGCTGCCCCACGAGCACCGACCAGGCGGAGGCCGGCGGGGCGCGTTCGAAGGCGTTCGGCCCCACCCGGCGGAGGCGGCGAGCGGCCTCCTCGTGGGAGAGCCCCCCGGCCTCCGACGTGCTCCGCCGGAGTGCCTCGGCGGGGGAGAGTGCGTGCCAGTCTGAAGAAGTGCTCATGCAGGGCCCACCCGGCCTTCAGAGTTCACACCCTAGACTCCCCCCAACATCTGCCGACGAGACAGCCGTGTCAGGCCCTGCTTGCGCGTATCCCGACGGCCCGGCCGCCGGTCATGAGGCGACCACTACCCTGCTACCATCGGCTGGGGCCGATCTCATGACGCGAAGCGGCTCGACAGTCCATGTCCGGGCGGTCCGCCCGGAGGACCGGGCACGCCTGGCCGACTTCTACCACGGCCTGTCAGAGCGGGCGCGCAGCTTCCGGTTCTGCGCAGCGGTCAACGACGATTTCCTCACTCGTGCCGCCAGCCGCTTCTCGATGCTGAAGGAAAGCGAGGGCCTCGGGCTGGTGGCCACGGAGCACGATGGCCAGCGGGTGATTGCCCACGCCATGTACCTCCTGACGGGAACCGCTCGAGCCGAGGTGGCCTTCGCCGTGGCTGACGACCGGCACGATCTCGGCCTGGGCACTCTGCTGCTCGGCGAGCTGGCGCAGATCGCCTCCGCCCGCGGGATACGCGAGTTCGAGGCGCTCGTGCTGCCGGAGAACCGCCAGATGCTAGCGGTGTTCCGCGACGCGGGGTTCCCGATTCGTACCCGCGCGACGCAGCGGGAGGTCCTGGTGGAGTTTCCGACCGCGCTGAGCGAGGGAGCGCTCGAGCACTTCGACGGGCGGGAATGGACGGCCGCGGTCAACGCGGTCGACCGGTTCTTTCACCCCCGAACCGTGGCGGTAATCGGCGCGTCCCGGGAGCGAGGCACCATCGGGGGCGAGGTGCTCCACAACCTGCTGAGCTACGGGTTCACCGGTCCGGTCGTGCCGGTCAACCCGAACGCGCCGGCCGTCCAGGGCGTCACGGCGTACCCGACGGTCGAAGAGATCCCGGGGCCGGTGGATCTCGCCGTCATCATCGTGCCTGCGGCACGGGTGCTCGAGGTCGCGAAAGGGTGTGGCGCGAAGGGCGTGCGCGCCCTCGTCGTAATCTCCGCGGGGTTCGCCGAGACCGGAGATGAAGGCCGGGCCAGGCAGCATGAGCTGCTGCGCATCTGCCGGGCGTCCGGCATGCGGCTGATCGGTCCGAACTGCATGGGGATCCTCAACACCGATCCCGCCGTGCGGCTCAACGCGACGTTCGCGCCGGCGCCCCCGCCCGAAGGCCGGCTGGGCTTCATGACCCAGAGCGGTGCGTTGGGTCTCGCCATCATGGACTACGCCAGGACATTGGGGCTGGGGCTCTCGACCTACGCGTCGGTCGGGAACAAGGCCGACATCTCCGGCAACGACCTGCTCCGCTACTGGAAGCAGGACCCCCGCACGGACGCGATCCTGCTCTACCTGGAATCCTTCGGCAACCCGCGCAAGTTCTCCCGCATCGCCCGTGAGGTCGCGCGGACCAAGCCGATCGTGGCGGTCAAGAGCGGGCGCTCACCAGCGGGGGCGCGGGCCGCGGGGTCACACACCGGCGCCATCCTCGCGGCGTCGGACGTGACCGTGGACGCGCTGTTCCGGCAAGCCGGGGTGATCCGTACCGATACGCTCGAGGAAATGTTCGACGTCGCCCTGCTGCTCGCGACCCAGCCCCTGCCGTCCGGGCGGCGGGTGGCCATTCTCACCAATGCCGGCGGCCCGGGGATCCTCTGCGCCGATGCCTGCGCCGCCAACGGTCTCGAGATCGCCACGCTGGCCGAGGCCACCCGGGCATCTCTCGGCAGCCTGCTGCCCGCCGAGGCGAGCGTCGCCAACCCGATCGACATGCTGGCCTCCGCGCCGGCCGCGCAGTACCGCAAGGCGATCGGCGTCCTGGGACGAGATCCCGGCGTGGATGCCCTCGTGGTGATCTTCATTCCTCCGCTGGTGACCCGGGCCGAGGACGTGGCCCAGGCGATCATGGACGGCGCGCGGGAGCTGGCCGGGGCGAAACCGGTGCTCACGGTGTTCATGCAGTCGCGCGGCGCGCCGGCCGAGCTCCGGGCAGAGGACGTGCGGCTCCCCTCGTATGCATTCCCGGAGTCCGCCGCCCGCGCGCTGGCCCAGGTGGCGCGCTACGGGGCGTGGCGCTCGCGTCCGGTCATGCCCACACCCCGATTCGGTGATACCCGGCGGGACGACGCGACGGCGCTGGTCTCGTCGGCGCTCGCCCGGGGATCGGGATGGCTGGACCCGGCAGAGGTCCGGCAGCTGCTCTCGTGTTACGGTATCGCGACCCTCGAACAGCGGATGGTCGCGACCCCGGAGCAAGCGGCCAGGGCGGCCGCGGAGCTGGGTCACGAGGTCGCGCTCAAAGGGCTGGTGCCGGGCTTGACTCACAAAACCGAAGCCGGCGCGGTCCGGCTCGAGCTGACGCCCGAAGAGGTCCACCGGGCAGCAGTCGAGATGTCGGAGCGGCTGCGCTCGGCGGGACATTCACCATCCGGTTTCCTGGTCCAGCCGATGGCGCCGACAGGACTGGAGATGATCGTCGGGGTCGTGCACGATCCGCAGTTCGGTCCCGTGGTGGCCTGCGGCATGGGGGGTGTGCTGGTCGAGCTGGTGAAGGACGTGTCGGTTCGCCTGTCGCCACTCTCGGAACAGGACGCGCGCGAGATGGTGGCCGAGCTGCGGACCGCCCCGCTGCTCTCCGGCTACCGGGCCGGGCCGACCCACGACGTCGGCGCACTGGTGCAGACGATCCTGCGGGTCGGCGGGATGGTGGAGGATCTGCCCCAGATCGCGGAGCTGGACCTCAACCCGATCGTGGTCTACCCGAACGGGGCAGTGGTCGTCGATGCGCGGGTGCGCGTTGCGGAGGCCGGCTCGGACCCGCTGCTCGGATCCCTGCCCGGGCCGGAGGCCTGAGTCCCCGAGCCGGGCAGATGCACCGAACGCTCACGCTCTTTGCCTGACCTTTCGGCCCGACATGGAAACTGGGGCCGCCCGGCGAGCCTCAGGGGCATGTTTCACGGCGGGCCGCACCAGCACCGGCACCTCCGCGCCGCGCACGAGCTTGTCGGCAACGCTGCCGAGCATCAGCCGACCCAGGCCGCCGCGGCCGTGGGTGGCGATTGCCAGCATCCTCACTGGACCGCCGTGGGCAAGCTCCAGGATGGTCTCGGCAGCACCCCCACCGATGACAGCCGCACCGGTGGCCCGAACCCCTTGGCCGTGCAGACAAAGGATCACCCGATCCAGGTACGCCTGCGCCGATGCGCGCGCTTTGGCGGTGAGATCCTCGTCATAGATCGCGGAGACCGGGTAGCCGGTATCGGCCGTGACGATCGGCCCGACCACCCGGAGGAGACGCACTTCCGCATCCCAGACCCGGGCCAGCTCCACCGCCGGAGCCAGCGCCTCCTCGGCCAGGGCCGAGCCGTCCAGCGGCACCAGGATCTGGCCGGCGCCCGGGGGCGCCTCGGTCCGGCGCGCTGCCGCGGGGTGCACCACCAGGACCGGAACATCGAGGTGGCGGACGAGATAGTCCGTCGTGCTGCCCAGCCACATCCGGCTGATCCCGCCGCGGCCATGCGTCGCCATGACGACGAGGTCGATGCCGAGATCGTGGGCGTAGGTGACGAGCGCCGGACCGACGGTGCCGGTCAGAGTCACCGCCGAGCCCGTCGGGATCCCATCCTCGCGCAGCCGCGCCTGCACACCCCGGAGATAGAGACGCTCGGCCTTCTGGGTGGACAGCTCCACGGCCGTGAGCGTTCCGGCGGCCACGGCATCGGCGGGGACGGCCGGATGCTCGTGCACCAACGCCAGCCGCAGCCTGGCGCCCGAGTGCCGGGCGATTCTCGCCGCCAGCGGCAACGCCTGCGCGGCGAGATCGGAGCCGTCGAGGGGCACGAGGATGGAAAGGAAGGGAGACCGGGAGTTCGTCATGGGACACCTCGTGACAAGGTGCTCAGCCGTAGGATCATCGCTCGAACGCTAGATTCTCGGCGATGAAGGAAGCGTGAAGGGCCGGAGAAGATCGCTTCTGGGCGGACCCGATGGCTCCCGCGTCCGGCCACCGGGCCGCGCCAGAGTCCGAGACCGACTCGACGACCGTTACTGCGGTTTCTGGTCGGCGAACCACTCCCCGGTGACGGCGTGCGCCGGGTCTGTCTCGCGCTGCGAGGTGAAGCGCCCGGCGATGTGCCCGCGCTGGAGCTCGCCCTCGAAGACGGTATGGGTGCGGCACTCACAGTCGGGGTCCCAGTATGGCGCCAGGGTGCCACGGATCTGATTCCCCTTCACTCGCACGATGGCGATATCGATCGTGCGGCAGAACTCGCCTCCCGGCGGCTGGTCGCCTGCTTGCTGGCTCCCCCCGTAGAGCGCCAGCGCGGGCGAGAAGGTCATCTCCACTTCGCCCCGGGCCGCGTCCTCGCCAACCCGGAGCCGAAAGGTCACGGAGCCATGACGGCCCGTGACCTCGCTCCGATAGCTTCCGACCCAGGTGCCGGTAGGGCCGACAGGTCGCCCGGTGTCCCTTCCAGCGGGACCGGCGGGCCGGCATGACAGGCCCGAGCAGCGCGCCCATGCCGAGCCAGCCATGCACGCGCACGTCAGTGCTCCGGGGTCGGCGACACCAGGACCGTCGCCAGCATACCGGCGTGGTCGGAGATGTAGATCGCGCCATCCGGCCCCTGCACCCGATCGGACGGCTGGTCGTCGATCAGCTTCACCGAGCCCAGCGCGCCCCGCTCGACGTGGTCGAAGCCCCGGGTCCACACGTAGTCGATCCGCTTCACCAGCGGCAGGTGCTGAGTGGAGAGGTCGTAGCCGTCCATCGCGGTGTAGCCGAGGACGCCGGGCCGGAGCGCCGACCACAGATCGGTGAAGCCGGCCCCGGTGATCACCTGGTAAAGAGGCGAGTCCGGGACGTCGTTGTAGTCGCCCAGCATGATCGCCGGGTGCTCCGCACTGATGGTTCCCACCAGCTCCGTGGCCTGGACCCGCGCCGGGCTGCACGACGCCAGCCGAGGCTCTACCCCAAGCCGGGGGTCAGGCTCGGACGTGCTCTAGGATGCAAGGCGTCAGTCAAGCCGGGAGTGAATTTCCACCGAAGCTTTCTTCCCGGACGTCGGGTGGGGTGCGGCGGGTGGTCGCGCTGTTCCCTACCGCACCAGCAGTGCGACGACCACGGCCGCGCCCAGGGCCAGCAGCCCGGGGGCCGCCGCTCTCCGAAATCGAGGCCCGCCGAGGAACAGCACCAGGCCGAGCTTGAGGGCGGTGTTGGAGAGGAGGCCGACCGCGATGGCCCGTGCCGCGAGTGCCGGGTCCCCGCCGGCGCCGACCCGAGCCATCGAGTAAGTAAGCGCGTCCATGTCGGTCAGACCGAACACGGCCGCCGAGGTAAGTACTCCGCTCGCTCCCCACAGACCCCTGACCCAGGGCACGATCAGGAGCACCACCTGGAACGCCACCGCCATCTGGATCGCCGTGAGGAGGTGGAGCGGACTACGCCCATCCGGTGGAGCGGGGCTCGGTTGACCGCGGCCGCCCCGCACGGCCAGTGCGACGAACGCCAACCCGACCAGGGCCGCTGGAAGCAGGTAGCCAAGGAGCTGAGCGGCCACCGGCAGGCTCAGGACCGCGGCGATGGTGAGCACACGGGGGAGGAGCACGGTGCAGGCGGCCAGCACACCCACCGCGAGACCGCTCGCGTCCTGCGGCCGCGCGCGACTCTGGCGGCCGAACGTCAGGGTCACCAGCGTGGACGACACCAGGCCGCCGAGGAGCCCGGCAAGGCCATATCCCCGCTCGGCGCCGGCCGTACGGCGTGCGAGATAGCCCAGGAAGTCGAGCCCCGACACGAGGAGCACCATCGACCACAACTCGCGCGGGCGGATGGCCCCATGGGGCCCGTAGGGGCCGACCGGCAGCAGCGGGAGCACGACCAGGGCGAGGACCGCGAATCGGAGCGCCGCATAGAGCTCGACCTGTCCGATGTGCCCCACCCACTGCTGAATCCGGCTCTTTTCCGCCAGGGCAAGCGCGGCCACCACGGCGACGCCACCACCGAGGCCCCGATAGCCCAGACCGCACAGCGCGCCCGTGCCGAGGACGAGGAGCGCCGCCATCTCGGTGGTGCCGTCCCGGTCCTGAGTCTGGGTGGAGGCGACGGCATAGGCCACCACGGCCAGGATCGCCGCGCCGCCGGTGAGGGCTGCGCCCAGCCCTGGCCATCCGGCCAGCGCCACGGCTCCGCTCACCCCGCCGACCAGGCCAAGCAGCAGGAACGTTCGCACGCCGGCGAACCGCGCGCGGGGGCCCGATGCGTGGCCCGACCACTCGCGCTCGATCCCCACCGCCAGGCCGGTCAGGCCTGCCATTCCGAGCCGGACGGCGATGTCGAGGTCGCCCGAGGGGGTGATCATCGCCCAACGATGCGGCATCACCCGTGAAGCGACGGCGCGGACGATCGTGAAGAGTCCTTCATCGACGCTCCACTCCG
>DASSMN010000415.1:0-7011 GCA_035688885.1 Gemmatimonadales bacterium | reverse complement strand
CACATCCTGGATCACGGCTCGACGTTCAACCTGCACACGCGAGTGGCCGCGGCCGCGCCGGCGATCGCGCAGCGGGCGTAGCACCAGCGGCGCGCATCGATACGGCGGTACGACGATAGGGCGATAGGAAGTCGATCAGTGACGATCTCCAGCGGCGCCACCTATGGGTGCGCCGACACGACGATAGGTAGGGCGAAAGGACCAGCAATGCGGATCATCGATCGTGCCGTGTACGTCGGGCCCAACCTGTACGCCCACTTCCCCGTCATCCGGCTGGAGCTCGATCTGGGCGAGCTGGAGCAGTGGCCGTCCGCCAGGCTCGGCCCGTCATTCATCGATCCGCTGATCGAGGCGTTGCCCGGGCTGCACGAGCACGGCTGCTCCTACGGCGAGCCGGGCGGCTTCATCCGGCGGCTCCGGGAAGACGAGGGCACCTGGATGGGGCACATCCTGGAGCACGTCGCGATCGAGCTCCAGAACGTGGCCGGCGAGCCGGTCACCTTCGGCAAGACCCGCGGCGCCGGGACCGAGGGCCGCTACCACGTGACCTATCAATACGAGCAGGAGGACGTGGGCCTCGAGGCGGGCCGGCTCGGCGTCATGCTGCTCCACTCGCTGCTGCCGGCCGAGCTCCGGCCCGACGGCGCGGTGCCGAAGGACTTCGATTTCACCGCCGAGCGGGACGAGTTCATCCGCTTTGCCCAGCGCCGGGCGCTCGGCCCCAGCACCATGTCGCTGGTGCGGGCGGCGGAGGAGCGGCGGATCCCGTGGATCCGGCTCAACGAGCAGAGCCTGATCCAGTTCGGCCATGGACGCTACCAGCAGCGGATCCAGGCCACGGTCACCAGCCGCACCTCGCACATCGCCGTCGAGCTGGCCTCGGACAAAGAGGAGACCAACCGCATTCTCGCGAACCTCGGGCTGCCGGTGCCGCGGCAGCGGCTGGTGCAGAGCGAGGACGACGCCGTGGCCGCGGCGGAGCGCGTCGGTTACCCCGTGGTGGTCAAGCCGTTCAACGCCAATCACGGCCGCGGCATCTCCATCTATCTCACCAGCGCGGAGCAGGTCCGCAACGCCTTCCACGTGGCGCGCGAACACAGCCGGAGCGTCATCGTCGAGAGCTTCATCACCGGCGACGATCACCGGATGCTGGTGATCAACGGCGAGCTGGCCGCGGTGTCGCGGCGCGTGCCGGGCCATGTGGTGGGCGACGGGACCCACACCATCGAGCAGCTGGTCGACCTGGTGAACCAGGACCCGCGCCGCGGCATCGGCCACGAGAAGGTGCTCACCCGGCTGGTGTTCGATCATCAGGCCGAGAGCCTGCTGGCCAAGAAGGGGTACACCAGGGAGACCGTCCCGGCGGACGGGGAGCGGGTGTTCCTCCGCTCGACCGGCAATCTCTCCACCGGCGGCACCGCCACCGACGTGACCGACCTGGTGCACCCGGACAACGCCGAGATGGCGGTCCGCGCCGTCAAGGCGATCGGGCTCGACGTCGGCGGGGTGGACTTCCTCACCGCCGACATCACCGAGTCCTACAAGGACGTGGGCGGCGCCATCTGCGAGATCAACGCCGCGCCGGGGTTCCGAATGCACATGGCGCCGAGCGAGGGCCGCCCGCGCGACGTGGCGGGACCGGTGCTCGACATGCTGTTCCCGCCGGGCACGCCCAGCCGGATTCCGATCGCGGCGGTCACCGGCACCAACGGCAAGACCACCACCGCGCGGATGCTGGCGCACATCCAGAAGCTCGCGGGCCACCACGTGGGCCTCACCAGCACCGACGGGGTGTACATCGACGGCCAGCGCACGGTGGCCGGCGACATGACCGGGCCGGTGGCCACCCGCATGGTGCTGAGCGATCCCAAGGTGGACGTGGCGGTGCTCGAGATCGCGCGCGGCGGACTGCTCCGCGCCGGCATGGGGGTCCGCCATTGCGACGTGGGCGCGGTGCTCAACGTGAAAAGCGATCACCTGGGGCTGCGCGGTGTCGGGACGCTCGACGACCTGGCCAAGGTCAAGCGGATCGTGGTGGAGGTGGCGCGTGACACCGCCATCCTCAACGCCGACGACCCCCTCTGCCTCAAGATGGCCGACTACACCTCGGCCAAGCACCTGTGCTACGTCACCATGGACCCCACCCACGCGCTGGTGGGCGAGCACATCCGCGCGGGCGGCCGCGGCGTGGTGCTCGAGTCGGGCATCAAGGGCCAGATGATCACGATCTACGACCATGGCGCCCACATCCCGCTGCTGTGGACCCACCTGATCCCGGCTACGCTCGAGGGTCGCGCGCTTCACAACGTGCAGAACGCGATGTTCGCCGCCGCGATGGCGTTCAGCATGGGGCTCAAGCTGGAAGACATCCGCCACGGCCTTCGCACCTTCGACACCACGTTCTTCCAGGCGCCGGGGCGGATGAACATCTTCGACGAGCATCCGTTCAAGGTCATCCTCGACTACGGCCACAACCCCGCCGCCGTCGAGGCGATGTGCCAGCTGGTCGAGCGGCTCGACGTGGCGGGCAGGCGGCTGGTGGTCCTGGCCGCGCCGGGCGATCGCCGCGACGAGGACATCACCGATATCGGCCGGATGGCGGCGGGCCGATTCGACCGCTACTTCGTCCGCCGGGACGACTCGCTCCGCGGGCGGCAGCCCGAGGAGGTTCCCCACCTGCTCCGGGATGCGCTCCTCGCCGGCGGCGTCCCCGCCGAGCAGATCCTGGTGATCCCCGACGAGCAGCTCGCGGTGGACACGGTGCTCCGCGAGGCACAGCCCGGCGATCTGGTGCTCCTGTTCGCCGACGCGATCACCCGGAGCTGGAAGCAGGTGATCCAGTTCCGTCCCGAGGCGCCGGCCCGGCTGGTCGAGCGGCCCCGGACCTCGCGGCCGGAGCCCGCCCCGGTGCCGACGCCGCTGGTGCTGGAGGACAGCCGGCGGGAGTTCGTGCGCGATACCCGCGGGGTGTGGCTGGCGCGGGAGGAGGCGGACTGAGGCTCACGCCTCGCCGTCGGCACCGCCGATGAGGGTGATCGACTCCCGTCGCCTCACCGGGCCCTCGCTGCTGCTCGATGCTCCCGGCGCCATTCTCGACGTGCAGGTGGACGATCGGGTCCGCGACCGAGCCCTGAATGCGTGGCGCCAGGCTGCCGAGCGGCTGCTCGGCCAGGTCGGCTGGGCGGGCCAGCGGCTCGCGACCCGCAGCTTCGGCGGCGGCGCGAGCCTCGCCTTTACCGCGCCGCCCGACGCGCTCTACGCCGCGACCGAGGTGAACGAGGCCGCGTGGGCCGCGGCGTGGGCCCAGATCGACGGCCAGACGCCCGAGCGCGAGGAGATCGTGGCGGCGCGCCTGCGGCGGGCGATCGGCGACGAGCGCAATCCCAACCTCATCGCGCTGCGCGAAGCCGCCCGGCACCGGCAGCTGACCTTCCTGGCCGGCGAGGGGCTGGTGTCGGCCGGGAGCGGCACCTGGTCGCAGGTCTGGCCCAGCGCCGAGCTGCCCCGGGCCGAGTCGGTCGACTGGCTTCACGTGCACGACATCCCGGTGGCGCTCGTCACCGGCTCCAACGGCAAGACCACCGTGGTGCGCCTGCTGGCAGCCATTGCGTCGGCCGCGGACTATGCCGCCGGCATCACCTCCACCGACGGCGTGAGCGTCAACGGCGTGAGCCTCGCCGAGGGCGACTACTCCGGTCCCAGCGGCGCCCGGCTCCTGCTCCGACGGCGCGACGTGCAGCTCGCCGTGCTGGAGACGGCGCGCGGCGGCCTGCTTCGGCGCGGCTTGAGCGTCGACCGCGCGGCCGTCGCCGTGGTCACCAACGTCGCCGACGACCACCTGGGCGAGTTCGGCATTCAGGACCTCGAGACGCTCGCCGACGTGAAGATGCTGGTGACCCGCGGCCTCCGCCCCGGCGCCGCCGCCGTGCTCAACGGCGACGACCCTCGGCTCCGTGCCCGGGGCGAGCGACTCGAGGCGCCGGTCATCTGGTTCACGCTCGAGCCCGAGGCCCCGTGGCTCGCGCGCCACCTCGAGAAGGGCGGCCGGGCCGCCGTGTACGCCGATCGGGCGCTGATCCTGGCCGAGGGATCGCGGCGAACGACGGTCGCGCGGGTCGAGGAGGTGCCGATCGCGGTCGGCGGCGCCGCCCGGCACAACGTGGCCAACGCGCTGGCGGCCGTGGGGGCAGCGGCGGCGCTGGGATTGCCCAGCGACGCGGTCACGCGGGGCCTGGCCCGGTTCGGCACCGCCGAGGAGGAGAACGTCGGCCGCGCCAACGTGATGGAGCTGGGCGGTGTACAGGTCGTGGTCGACTACGCCCACAATCCCCACGGCATGGCGGCCCTGGCCGAGATGGTCGCGGCCATGCCGGCCCGGCGACGGCTGGTGCTGCTGGGCCAGGCGGGCGATCGGGCGGACACCTCGATTCGCGACCTGGCCCGCGCCGCCCTGGCCCTCCGCCCCGATCGCATCGTGCTCAAGGAGATGGACCGCTATCTCCGGGGCCGCCGGCCCGGCGAGGTCACCGAGCTCATGGCCGACGAGCTGCTGAGTGCCGGCGTTCCGCCCGACGCGATCGTGCGTCCGGGCGACGAGCTCGCCGCGGTGCGCGACGCCCTCGCCTGGGCCCGCCCCGGCGATGTCCTGCTGCTCACCGTGCATCAGGACCGGCCGGTGGTGCTGGCGTTGCTGGATCGGCTCCGGGGAGAGCGGTGGAGTGCCGGGGAGCGGATAGGGCGGTGAGGCCAAATTGAGCCGATGGGCTCAAATGGCCTTCCGGGGCCCACCCGCCTATCCTCCCGAATCGCCCTATCGCCCGTTCGCCTGATTGCCCGTCGGCCTCACTGAGGTGACTCGCCACGTCGCACCTCCCCACCGCCTCCGTCCCTACCCGAAAGGACCGCCCCTGGGTCTCGCTCGGATTGAGCGCCGCGATGCATGCGGCGCTTCTGGTGCTGGCGGTGCTCCTGTCGCGGGCGCCCGCGGAGCCGGTCGAGGGGCGCAAGCAGGAGGTCAGCGATACGTCGAGGCAGGTTCGGATGCTCTATCTGACCCCGCCGCCCGCGCCCAGGCTGGCTCCCAAGCCGCCGCCTGCGCCACCTCCACAGCCGGAAACGCCGCCGCCGACGCCGCCAGCGCCGCCTCCTCCGCCCATTCCGCGGATCGCACCACCGCCGGAGAAGGAGCAGCGGACCCCCGAGCCCAATGCGAATGCGCCGCCCGATGCGGAGCGGCGCCAAGGCGAGGAGCCCACCACCGACGATCCGGCCGGTGGCGAGATGACGGGGTCAGACGCCAAGCCGGGCTCTGAGGTTCCGGCAGCCGACAACGCCGCGACCATGGAGTCCGAGGCCAGGCGGATCTTCGGACGCCCGCGCCTCGGCCCTCGACCGGGCGCGGGTCCTCGGGCGAGCCGGCCGATGGAGGCGTATCTGCCCGATCACCCCGAGCGCTGCGTCCCCAGGGAGCCCGATGCCGCCGACTCGGCTCGGGGGCCGCAGTACGGCGTGGTAGTCGGGCGAATCTTCCGGCAGGACAGCGGCGAGCCACTGGCCGGGGCGCACCTGCAGATGCTGGGGACGCCGTTCGTCACCTTCACCGACGGCAACGGCGAGTATCGCTTCCGGTTCGAGCTTTCGCTGGTGGACAACTGCCGCACCCAGTACGTCCGCGTGACGGCGCAGGGCTACGAATCGCGGCTGCTGGTGCTGATGGTGGGCGAGAACGTGCGGAGCGAGGACGTGCTGCTGAAGAAGAAGTGACGGGAGACCGCTGAGGCCGGGGGTAGCAGAGGGAAGAAGCGGTGGCCGGACCGCCACAAAAGAACGCAGTGTCGGCCCGGCCACCTCTTCTGCCCTCTGCTGTCCCCCGCCTCAGCTCGAGCCCGGTCGCTTACCTCATCAGCAGTGCGATTGCTATGGCGGCGGCAGCGGCCACCAGAGCCGCCGCTGCCGTGTAGGACAGCAGTCGCACCCGCCGCTCGATGCCTGCCGCCGCGGACTCCATGGACTCGCCGGCGGCCTTCAAGGCCACCTGCCGCTCCTCCAGCTTCTGTAGCCCGCCGCGCTGGCGTCGCTCGAGGCCGTCGATCCGCTCGGCCAGGAGCGCCAGCTCGCCCCGCAGCGCCTCGTGGGACTCGGAGAGCTGCTCGATGGGGCCCGCGATCGCCTCGGGTGCGCCGTTGTTCTCGAACAGCGACTGCCCCATCACCGAGGTGCCCGCGATGACCTCCTCCATGCCCTGCACGAAGTGCCGCTGGTGGATCCGCTTGTCGGCATCGGGACCGGGCTCGGTGGTGGCGATCTGCGCCGCCTTGAGCACGGCGTTCTTGATGTCGCCGCCGCTCCGGGGATGGGCCTCGGCCAGGGCTCGGAAGTTCACGTCGTCGGCCAGCGGGGTCTTCCGCGGATGCACCTGCACCTGCCAGATCCGCTCTCGCGCGTCCACGTCGGGCATCTCGAACAGGATATGGGTGCGGATCCGGCGCTCGAAGGCCGGGTCCATGTTGGCGGCGAGATTGGTGGCGAAGATCACGATGCCGGGAAACGTCTCCAGCTCGTGCAGCAGGACGTTCACCACCGAGTTGGCCTCGCGGTCCACCGCGGCCTGCATGACGGTGAACCGCCGGCCCGCGATGGCATCGGCCTCGTCGAAGAACAGCACCGCGTCCTGCCGCTCGGCGGCCCGGAACACCGAGGCGACGTGTTTCGCGGTCTGCCCGACCCAGCGCGACTCGAGCTCCGAGTAGCGCACCACCAGGAGCTTCCGGTGCAGCGTGTACGCCAGCGCCTCGGCGCAGATGGTCTTGCCGGTCCCGGGCGGTCCGGCGAAGTGGAACGCCAGGCCGAGGCCCGTGCTGTGGCGCTCGGCCAGACCCCACTGCCGGAAGATGAGATCGTGCTTCCGCACCAGGGCCAGGGCGTGGTTCAGCGCCAGCAGCGTCCGCTCCGGCAGGACCACGTCGTCGAACGAGCGCTGGGGCTCGACCGCCTCGACCAGCTCCCGCGCCG
>DASSMN010000371.1:0-5545 GCA_035688885.1 Gemmatimonadales bacterium | reverse complement strand
CGGCGATCTCCCAGCCGAAGCCATACGGGTAGCTGCTGCCATCGTTCAGCCGCACCGGGGTCCAGGCCTGCGCTCGGTCGGCGGCGCTCAGCACCCGGCCTGCGTCCCAGCCGATCACCCAGCGCGCCAGATCGTGAACGGTGAGATAGAGGGAGCCGTCCGCCGTCGTGTTGAGCGTGGGATTGACCCAGCTTTGATTGTGCAGCGAATCATGCGCCAGCTCGTAGCCCGCGGCCCGGTTGGGCACGATGTCGGCCTCGGAGATGATCCGCGCGGTGTGCAGGCCCAGCGGCGTGAAGATCTCCTGCCGCAGCAGATCGCCGTAGAACACGCCGGTCGCGCGGCGCACGATGGCGCCGAGCAGCAGGTAGCCGGTGTTGCTGTAGCGCCAGTGCTCCCCGGCGCGGAACTGCTGCGGCAGCCCAGCGGCAATGCGCACCAGCTCGTCCTCGGTATACGGCCGCTGATAGTTCACGCTGCTGTCGGTATAGTCCGGAATCCCGGACGTATGGGTGAGCAGATGCCGAACGGTGATGCTGTCCCACGCGGGGGGGCCTTCCGGGAGATGGCGTCGGATGGGATCGTCGAGGCGCAGCCGCCCGGCGGCGGCGAGGCGAAGGATGAGCGCGGCCGTGAATTGCTTGCCCACCGAGCCCGACTGATAGACCGTGCTGTCAGTGGCCGGGGCGTGGAGCTCCACGTTGGCCTCGCCGTACCCCCGCGCCAGCACCACCCGGCCGTCCCGGACGATCGCGACCGACACGCCGGGCACCCGCTCCCGACGGATCTCGTCGCGCACGTAGCGGTCGATCGAGGCGAGCGGTAGCTGCTGCGCGGCTACGGGCACCCCCACCTGCACCATCAGCGACAGCAGCCCGGCCGGCGCCAGCAAGGGCGCGAGCCGCGTCCGGCCCTCCCCCATGCTACGCCTCCGCCCGTCGCGGCCGGCGGACCAGCTCGCCGCCGCAGTTGGGACAGCGCTGGCCCATCTGCATGGTGCAGCCGGGGCAGAAGGTGCACTCGAAGCTGCAGATGAAAGCCAGGTCGCCATGCGTCAACGCGGCCTGGCAGCGCTCGCAGGCGGCCCGCATCTCGAGGCTCACGTGGGTCTCCGAACCGGCGTAGGAAAGCCGCAAACGGCGTGGCGCGATCAGCCCCAGGGGCCGAAGTCGCGCAGCCCGCGGATCCGGGTGAGCATGATCAGGATACCGTGGGTGGCGGTACCGACCCCGATCCACCAGGTCCATGATGCCGGGCCGCCGGTGCTCAGCGTCATCAGCCCGAGACCGGCGAGGAGGAAGCAGAGGCCTGACGCGACGCCCGCCGCGCGCCCGGTCGGGCCGCCGGGGTCGGGATCGCTGGCCCGGCGGCGCCGCTCGGGCGCGAAGCTGAGCCAGCGCTGGTCGAGGTTGGCGCACACCACCAGGAGCCCCAGCGCCAGCAGGGCCAGACCAAGCCCGGGGCTCACGTACGGGGCCACCGCCAGCGGCACCACTACGAGGCCCCTCGCGCGGGGGTGATACACGGGCCGGGTGACCATTGCCAGGGCCCACACGGTCACCAGCAGCACGGCGAGGACGTGCCGGAAATAGGCTTGGTCGGTCAGGAGATCGAGCATGCGTCAGGCGCGCCCACGTATCTTGGCGACCCACCACCGCAGGCCGACCAGCAGGAACCGCCAGTCATGAACGAACTCGGGCGGCTTTCCCTCGACCGCGTGGCCCAGGAACTGGAATCCCCAGCCGACGGCGAACAGCGCCAGCGCGGGACGCCAGAGGCCGGGGACCACCAGGGTCGCCAGCCCCAGCGGCAGGGACAGGGCGATGAGCGGGATGCCCACGGTGTGGCACAGCCGGTTCAGTGGATGCTCGTGGCTGCGCCCGTACCTGGCGATCCACTCGCTCCACGGGTGCCCGCCCAGCCCGGCCATGGTCAGGTCTCCAGCGCCGCCAGTCCGGCGGCCGCGACCTCGCCGTCCTGCGCGCTGCTCATGCCGCTCACCCCGATCGCGCCGATGACGCGGCCGTCGACCCGGACGGGCAGCCCGCCCTCGAGCGCCACGATGTTCGGCAAGGTGAGCAGCGCAATGCGCCCGCCGGCGATCCCATCTTCGAGCGCCTTGGTGGGGCGGTGAAGCCGGGCCGCGGTCCGGGCCTTGAGCACGGCGACATCCTGGCTGCCCGGCTGAGTGCCGTCCAGGCAGTGAAACAGGATCAGCCCTCCGGCCGCATCCACTACGGCAACGGCCACGGTCCATCCCTGCTCATGGGCGAAGCGCTCCGCCGCGGCGACCATGGCCTTCGCGCCGTCGAGCGTGAGCGCGCGGGCGTCGCGCAGATGCGGCATGCCTGCCTCTTTCGGAAGCCGATTGCGGTGCAAGGTGCGGGGGAGCCGCCGACGGGGCAAGAGACGCGATGAGCCCCGCGGGCGCGGATCGGTCAGGTGTAGCGGGCGACCGCCATCGCGGCCGCGGCGAGCAGCAGCAGCACCGCCGTGGCCACGCCACCCTTGGCCAGACGATCCTGCAGCCGCTGAATGGCGGCGGTCTCCTCGGGCGTGGGCGGCCGGCCGGCCCCCTGGATGCGCGCCATGAGAGCGCCGAGCTGCTTGGCGGCCCGGCTGTTCACGCCCATTCCAATCCCGATGCCGATGAAGGCGAGCACGGCCCCGAGGCCGAAGGTGCGCCCCGGGCCCGATGCGAGCCACTCGGTCGAGGTGAACCCGGCGCTATCGTGCCAGTAGAGCCCGAGACCGGACAGCACCGTGAGAATGGCGGCCGCCATGAGCGCGAGGTTCACCCCGCGCGCCATGAGGCGCTGCATCACGGCGCCGCCGGCCGGGCCGCTGTCCCGGATCGTGGGAAACAGCAGGAAGGCGATGAACGCGACGGCGCCCACCCAGAAGACGCCGAGCACGATGTGAATCACGCGCAGGAAGATCAGCAGGGCCAGGGACATGGGCGATGAGGCTCCGGAAAATGATCGAAGAAGCAGCAGGAAGGCCGCGGGAAATGTGATCGACCGCGCAGATCGCGCAAGCCGCCCGGGCGGAGCGCCCGCCGGGTACCGTCGGGCCGCAGGACAGGTGGGCCCGCAGCGGAGCGACAGCACGGCCGCCGGCACCGCCCCCCCCCGCGGCTGAACGGTGGCCCGGTTCAGACCCCGGAGCCCGCATCTTCCGGCTCCACAATGACGGCCGTGCCGTAGCACAGCACTTCGGTCACGCCGGACATGATCTCGGTGGCGTCGTACCGGATCCCGACCACCGCATTGGCGCCCTTGCGTTGCGCGTGCGCCAGCAGGATGTCGAACGCCTCGGATCGGGCCCGCTCGCACAGCGTGGTCAGCATCGAGATGTGGCCGCCCAGCAGTGTCTCCACCCGGGCGCCGATGGCGCCGAACAGCGAGCGTGAGCGGACCGTCACCCCCCGGACCACACCGAGCGACTCCACGATGTGATAGCCGTCGAGGGTGAACGTCGTCGAGGTCATCGTCTCATCCATCGGTCCGGGCCTCCCATTCCCGCTCGAGCATTCCATATACCACGTGGTCGACAAATCGATCGGTGATCCAGTGCGAATCGCGCCGGACCCCCTCGGCGCGGAACCCGAGCCGCTCGGCCACCGCACGGCTGGCGCGGTTCTCCACCCCGCATTGCATTTCGACGCGATGGAGCCGCTCGATTCTGAACAAGCGGTCCACCGCCCAGCGCGCGGCGCGGGTGGCCAGCCCGCGCCCGATGAAGGCCTCGGCGAGCCAGTACCCTACCTCCGCGTTTCGATTCTGGCGGTGGATGTACCAGCACACCACCCCACCGGCCAGGGCTCCGTCAACCCGGATGCCGCAGTGGAACCCGTCCCGTGCGGCAAGGCGGGCCTCGAAACCGGCAATGAAGGTCGCCACGTCGTCCGGGGTCTCGAGCGTCGACGACCAGCGCAGCCAGCGATCGAGATGGGCGCGGCTGGCGACCAGCAGCGCGTGCATCGCGGGCCCGTCGGCCTGGGTGAGGGGCCGGACCGTTACGCCCGCCACGAGCTCCTCCTCGGCCGGCGCCCCCGTCATGTCTCAGTCGGCCCGACCCAGCGCGCCAGCAGCGGCGCCTGGTACGTCTCGAACGCGGCGAGGAGCTGGTCGGGCGACTCGGCAGTGTGCAGGATCGCCCGATACTGCGGCTGCACGAACCCGCGCACCACCAGCTGATCGAGAAAGGCGATCAGCGGGCCGAAGAACCCGTCGCTGTCCAACAGCCCGCACGGCTTGTTATGCAGGCCGAGCTGGGCCCAGGTCCACATCTCGAACAGCTCCTCCAGCGTCCCGATGCCGCCGGGAAGCGCGATGAACCCGTCGGCAAGCTCCGCCATGAGCGCCTTCCGCTCGTGCATCGAGCCGACGATCCTGAGCTCGGTGAGACCTCGGTGCCCGATCTCGCGGTCGATGAGCGCCTGCGGCATGACGCCGATGACGTCGCCGCCGGCGGCCAGCGCGCCGTCGGCCACCGCGCCCATGAGGCCCACCCGGCCGCCGCCAAAGACCAGGCCAAGGCCGCGGGTGGCCAGCGTGCGGCCCAGCCGCTCGGCCAGGCGACGATAGGCGGGGTTGCTCCCGGCATGGGACCCACAGAATACGCACACCCGGCGAAGCGCGCTCACCCGGTCTCCGCGACCCGCACGCCGTGCGCCTCGAGCATGGCCTCCAGCCGGCGGCGGGCCTCGGGCCACTCCGCCGCAAGCAGCGAGAAGAACACCGAGTCGCGCAGCGAGCCGTCCTCGTTGATCATGTGGTGGCGCAGCGTGCCCTCCTCCCGGGCGCCGATCCGGAGAATGGCCGCGCGGGACCGGTGGTTGAGCGCGCTGGTCTTGAGCTCCACCCGGATGCAGCCCCACTGCTCGAACGCGTGACGCAGCATCAGGTACTTGGCCTCGGTATTGGCGCCGGTGCGCTGCCACGGCCGGGCCAGCCAGGTCCAGCCGATCTCCACCCGGCGGTGGGGCGGGCTCGCGTTGCCGAACCGCGTGCTCCCGATGACGCGACCGGTGGCCCGCCACACCGTCGCGAACGGCAGCGCCTGCCCCGCCCGTTGATCCGCGAGCGCGTCCTCCAGGTATCGCAGCATGTCGGCCCGGGTCCGGATGCGCGACACGGTGAGCCTCCAGAGCTCCGGATCGAGGCCGGCGTCGCACAGGCCGTCGAGGGACTCGAGGGTGAGCGGCTCCAGCCGGATGGTCGGGCCTTCGAGCACCCGCGGGGTCAGATCCATGTCGCTCCCGGGCTACGGTTCCACGCCCGCCAAACGGCGGACGTCGGCCTCCTCGGGCACACTCTCGAAGGCGGCCAGCAGGTCGTCGGGCAGCGGGCGCCGCCGTCCGGTGGTGAGGTCAACGAACACCCAGCGGGTCTCGGCGCGAGCGACCAGCTGGCGGTCGTCTTCGCGTACGAAGAAATAGCGCCGCGGGGTGGAGCGCTGGGTGAACTCGGGCACCCACGTGTAGACCGCCATTCGCTGACCGGCGACCACGGGCCGCAGATATTCCACAAAGTGCGAGCGC
>DASSMN010000592.1:0-5761 GCA_035688885.1 Gemmatimonadales bacterium | reverse complement strand
GCCGCCTCGCGCCGAGCCGCCTCGCGCCGAGCCGCTTCGCGCGGCGCCCGCGACGCCCACCATGCCGCCACCTCCTGCTGCGGCCCCCGTCCCACCCGCTTCACGGCCAGCCAGCTTCCCGCCGCCGGCCGTGGCGGGTGGCGGCGCGCCACGCCCGGCCATGCCAGCCTCGGCGGCTGCGCCATCGGCTCCGGCCGGTGCGCGTCCAGCACCGGCCGCTCCCGCGAGTCCCGCTCCGCCGGCAGCAGCCAGCGCGACGTCCAGCCCCACGCAACCGCCGCCCCCGCCAACACCCGGGGCGCCGGCGGCGCGGCCGGCCACGAGCGGGCGTCCGGTCAATCCATTCCTGTCCCAGGATCCGGCGCTCAAGGCCCGGCGGCTGGCTCGCGCGCTGATCTCGGACATGGTGGTCTATCACCCGGCCAAGCGCCAGGAAGGCCTGCGCGACGGCAACCTCAAGCAGCTGTTTGACGAGGAGATCCGGAAGAGCTGGGAGGAGTATGCCGAGCAGGTCGGCAAGGACGTGGCGGACAGCACGCCCTACTTCAAGGAAGCGCTGAACGAGATCCTGGCCGGCGGTCGCCAGATCTTTTGAGGCGGTGAGCGGTGAGCGTGAGCGGGAACGGCACCCCCAAGGCAGTCGGGTGTGCCGTTCCCGCTTACCGCTCACCGCTTACCGCTTACCTTTCAGGCACACCGAACCCTCTGGTTGGAGTTACCGGCATGGCCGATCTCGTCGAACGTCTCACCGAGCTGCAGCACCGCGTCACCGAACTTCGAGACTTTCTTTGACCTGACGGCCAAGGCCGACCGGCTGCGTCAGCTGGAGGCCTCGCAGGCGGAGGCCGGCTTCTGGGCCAACCCCGATAGCGCTCGCGTCACCGTCCAGGAAATCAAGACCCTCAAGGGCTGGGTCACGCCCTGGGAAGAGCTCAACGGCCGGCTCTCCGGCACGCTCGAGATGGCGCAGCTCCTGGAGGAGGAGCCCGACCAGAGCATGCAGGAAGAGGTCGCCCGCGAGACCGAAGCGCTCGACCAGGCGGTCGAGGCCTTCGAGCTCCAGGCCATGCTGCAGGGACCGGACGACTCCCGCGACGCGTTGCTCACCATCCATCCGGGCGCCGGCGGCACCGAGTCACAGGACTGGGCCGAGATGCTGATGCGGATGTACGTGCGGTGGGCGGAGCGGCACGGGTTCGAGGTCACGGTGCTGGATCTGCTGCCGGGGGAAGAAGCCGGGATCAAGTCGGTCTCGATTCAGATCAAGGGCGAGTACGCCTACGGCTATCTCAAGGCCGAAAAGGGCGTCCATCGCCTGGTCCGGATCTCGCCCTACGATTCGCAGGCGCGACGGCACACGTCGTTCGCGTCGGTGTTCGTGTATCCCGACGTGGACGACACCATCGAGATCGACCTGCGCGACGAGGACATCAAGATGGACGTCTTCCGGGCATCGGGGGCCGGTGGGCAGCACGTCAACAAGACGTCGTCGGCGGTGCGGCTCACCCACGTCCCGACCGGGGTGGTGGTCTCCTGTCAGCAGGAGCGAAGCCAGACCAAAAACCGGGCGACGGCGATGAAGATGCTGCGCGCAGCGCTGTACCAGCGGAAGCTGGAGGAGCAGGAAGCCGCGCGGGCGGTAGTGGAGGCCACCAAGACCGACAATTCGTGGGGCAACCAGATCCGGTCCTACGTCTTCCAGCCGTACACCATGGTGAACGACCATCGGACCGAGGTGAAGGTGGGCGACGTGCAGCGGGTGATGGACGGCGACCTGGACGAGTTCATCCAGGCCTACCTGAAGCGGTTCGGGGGCAAGGCCGCGTGACCGTGGAGGACGAGGAGCGCTCGTTCGTCGAGGCCGCGCGCCGGGCCAAGCGCGCGGCGCTCGAGGCCGCGGGCATCCCGGCGTTCGCGTATCGCTACGAGCGGTCGCACTCCGCCTCCGACGCGGCGGCGGCCTATCGCGACGAAATGGGCGAGGACGGCCCGCACGTCTCGGTGGCCGGGCGCATCGACTCGATCCGCTCGAAGGGGAAGACCGCATTCCTGCACCTGGAGGATGCCTCGGGCCGGATCCAGGTCTACCTGCGGCGCGACGCGCTGGGCGAGCGCTGGGCGCTGGTCGAGCAGCTCGACCTGGACGACCACCTGGGTGTCAGCGGGCGATTGTTCCGCACCAAGGCTGGCGAAGTGTCGGTTCGCGCCGATGACCTGGCGCTGCTCTCCAAGTCGCTGCGTCCGCTGCCGCGCGGCAAGACGGAGGCGGGGAGCGCAGGCGTGGTGGTCCACGGCGGTCTGGCCGATCCGGAAGTGCGCTACCGCCAGCGGTACGTCGACCTCGCGGTGCATCGCGAGGTCCGCGCGGTGTTCCAGCTTCGCGCCCGCGCCATCCGCTGGATGCGCCGCTACCTCGACGGCCTGGGCTTCCTCGAGGTCGAGACGCCGATTCTCCAGCCGCTCTACGGGGGTGCCGCGGCCCGGCCGTTCACCACCCACCATAACGCGCTGGACATGCCGCTCTACCTCCGCATCGCGGACGAGCTCTATCTCAAGCGGCTGCTGGTCGGGGGGCTCGAGCGGGTGTACGAGATCGGTCACGATTTCCGCAACGAGGGGATGGACCGCACCCACAACCCCGAGTTCACCATGCTCGAGGCCTACCAGGCCTATGCCGACTACGGGGACATGATGCGCCTGGTGGAGGGCCTGGTGAGCGGGGTGATGCAGGAATGTCTCGGCACGCTCACGGTCGAGCGCTACGGCACCACGCTCGACTTCACCCCGCCGTTCGCGCGGGTCGATTTCATCGCGGGCGTGCGCGAGCGGTGTGGGCTGGACCTCAGGGTGGCGACCGAGGCCGAGATGCGAGCGTTGCTGCGGCAGCGCGGTGCCGATGCCGAGGCGCTCGAGAGCTTGAGCGGCGGCAAGCTGCAGGACGAGGTGTTCAAGACCGTGCTCGAGCCGAAGCTGATCCAGCCCACCTTCGTGCTGGACTACCCCAAGCCGCTATCGCCGTTGGCCAAGGAGCACCGAAGCGATCCCGCCCTCACCGAGCGGTTCGAGCTGTTCGTCGGGGGTCGCGAGCTGGCCAACGCGTTCAGCGAGCTGAACGACCCGGACGACCAGCGACGCCGCTTCGAAGACCAGGGAAAGCAGCGCGCCGCCGGCAACGACGAGGCGCAGCCGTACGACACCGACTACATCCGCGCGCTGGAGTACGGCATGCCCCCCGCCGGCGGCGTCGGGCTGGGCGTCGACCGGCTGATCATGCTGATCGCGGACCAGCCGTCCATCCGCGACGTGATCCTGTTTCCCGCGATGCGGCCGGAGGCCTAGGTGGGAGCCGGACCGATCAGCGAGCGGGCCGATTTCTGGAGCATTCTGCGCTGGCCCCGACGGCTCGAGTGGCGCATCGCCCGGCGCTATCTCCGGAGCCGGCGAGGCTCGCGCACGGCGTCGCTCAATACGGTCATCGCCACCGGTGGTGTGGCGGTCGGCGTCACCGCGCTGATCGTGGTGCTCGGCGTGATGAACGGGCTCCGGGACGATCTCCGCCAGCGGATCCTGGTGGCCAATCCGCACCTGCGAATACTCACCTACGGGGCCGGGCTCCGCATGGACGACTGGCGCAAGGTGCTCCAGATCGTGCGCCGGCAGCCCGGCGTGGTGGCCGCCGCGCCCGAGGTGATCAGCCAGGCCGGCATTACGGCCGGGCAGGACTACGGCGAAGGCGTGAACCTGGTGGGGTTCGATCCCGACACGGGCGCGCACTCGGTCACCTCGCTGCCACAGTCCATCCAGCAGGGCGACCTCTCCTTCCGCACCACCAAGCCCAACGTGGACGGCGGGATCCTGCTGGGGTCCCGGCTGGCCAACCGGCTTTCCGTCTATCCCGGCGACATCGTGACCCTTGTGCCGGTGACCCAGGCCAAGGTGAATCCGGCGCTCGGCGTGGCGGTGCCGAGGTTCTGGCGCTTCGAGGTCAGCGGCCTGTTCGACACCGGGATGTTTCAGTACGACAACCAGTTCGTGGTGGTACGACGGGATGTGGCCCAGAAGTTCACCGGGCTCGGGGATGCCGTCTCCGGCATCGCCGTGCGGGTGGACGACCCCGACCGGGCCCCCGCCATCGGCGAGGCCATCGAGAAGCGGCTGGGGTATCCCTACCGGAGCCTCGACTGGCAGACCCAGAACGCCAGCCTGTTCAGCGCCCTGCAACTCGAAAAGCTGGCCATGGGCCTGATTATCTTCTTCATCATGGTGGTGGCCGCGTTCAACATCGTGGGCACCCTGACCATGGTGGTGAACGACAAGACGCGGGAGATCGGCATCCTGCGCGCCATGGGACTCACCTCGCCGGCGGTCGCACGGGTCTTTCTGCTGCAGGGCGCGGTGATCGGGGGGGTGGGGACGGCCATCGGGCTGGTCCTCGGGCTCACGGTGGCCTACGTGGTGGATCGGTCGGGGCTGGTGCGCATCAACCCGGCGGTCTACTTCATCGATCATCTGCCGGTGCACGTGGAAGTGCAGGACGTCTTCGTGGTGGTCGCGGCCAGTCTGGCGATAGCGGTGCTCGCGACGCTGTATCCCTCCCGGTCGGCTTCGGGCCTGACTCCCGTTGACGCCATCCGCCACGAATGAGCGCGATTCTCGAGGCGCAGGGCCTGCGCAAGCTCTATCGGGGCGGCGATGGCGCCCCGATCGAAGTGCTGTCGGGCGTGGATCTGGGGGTGGCCCGGGGCGAGTTCGTCGCCATTGTCGGCGCCAGCGGCTCGGGCAAGAGCACGCTGCTCCACCTGCTCGGCGCGCTCGACGCGCCGACGTCCGGCACGGTGCGGCTCGACGGGCTGGCCTACGGCGAGCAGACGCCCGACCAGCTGGCGGCGGTGCGGAACCGCAAGATCGGGTTCGTGTTCCAGTTCCACCACCTGCTCAGGGAGTTCACCGCGCAGGAGAACGTGATGATGCCGCTGCTGATCGCCGGGGAGTCGGATGACCGGGCGCGGTCCCGCGCGGAGGAGCTGCTGGCGGCGGTGGGGCTGGCGGGCCGGATGTCGCACCGGCCATCGGCGCTCTCCGGCGGCGAGCAGCAGCGGGCGGCCGTGGCCCGGGCCCTGGCCACCGATCCGCTGGTGGTCCTGGCCGATGAGCCGTCGGGCAACCTGGACCACGGCAACAGCGAGCGGCTGCACGAGCTGTTTGCGCGGCTGGCCCGCGAATTCGAGACGGCGCTCGTGGTGGTGACCCACAATCGTCTGCTGGCGGCGCGCGCCGACCGAGTGCTGTCCCTGGATGGCGGCCGGCTGGTGCCCCTGGCCGGCGTGGAGTCGATGCCCTGATGACCTGCGACCAATGTCGCGAGCGCGAGGCGGTCATCCACCTCACGCAGATCGTCAACGAGCAGGTCACCACCCTGCATCTCTGCGAGAAGTGCGCGGCAGAGAAGGGCGTGGAGAGCCCGGGCTCCGCGGTCAAGACTCCGCTGGGAACGTTCCTCGCCGCGATGGGAAAGGGGGCCGAGCAGCAGCTGCCCGCCGCTCGCAGCGGAGAATCCTGCGCCCGGTGCGGGGCAACCTTCCAGGACTTCCGCGAGACCGGACGCCTGGGGTGCCCCGACTGCTATCGGGCGTTCGAGGCCTCCCTGCGCGACCTGCTCCGGCGCCTGCATGGGTCGACCCACCATCTGGGTGAGCGCTACACCGAGCGCGAGCCCCAGGCCGTGGCTGCGGAGCAGGCGGCCGATCTGCGGGAGCAGCTC
>DASSMN010000375.1:0-8115 GCA_035688885.1 Gemmatimonadales bacterium | reverse complement strand
GGGTCGAGCAGCTCGTCTACCGGCGCGGTGACCACCACCGGCGCGAGCTCGACCGCGCCGAGCTCGAGCGCGAAGTCGGCGGTGACTGTCGCGCCGGCGCGCACGAACACGCTGTCCAGGACGACGCCGCGATACCCGATCAGCCGTACGGCGACCCGGTGCCAGCCGGTACGAACCGCGCGCACCCGGTACCCACCCAGGCTGTCGCTCACCCCGCCGATACGATTGTCCACCAGCACCTGTGCGCCAAGCAGCGGGCGGCGGGCGGCAGTGTCCCGCACGGTGCCGGCGATCGCGCCTTCGGTCTGCGCGGCGAGGATGCGAGCCCACACCAGCGCCGCCCACAGCGTGAGGCCGAGCGAGGTCGCAAAGCGGAGGATCGTCATGGCGTCGTGAAGAGGAAGATGTCGCCGGCCCGGGACACGGTCGTGTCCGCGGACGGAAACGTGGTGATGATCAGCGGGTAGCCTTCCACGACCAGTTGGTCGGCGGCGGGCGAGAGCGATGGACGGCGGTAGAGGCGACTCCCCGGCGTCAGGGAGATATCGGCATCGGTGGCGAGATCCACCACGTGGACGATGCCTCCGCTGTCCCACTGGACCGGCCCCAGCAAGGAATCGACCGCGAACGTCACCCGGCCACCCACGATTGCCGCCAGCTTGCCCCCGACCACATGCACGTCGCGGGCGATGCCGGCCGAGCCGAAATCGTGCGCCACCGCAGTCTCACCGCTGGAGATCGCGCGCCGGTACACCCGGCTATCGCCCGAGAGGGTGAAATAGACCTCGTCGCCCGACTGGCCCACGGACACCCCCGAGGCCTGGTCGGTGCCGGGGAGCGGAGTCGGCACCGTGCCGCCGGCGAGGTCGAGGATATCGACCTTGAAGCCGGTCACGATGGTGTCCAGCACGCAGGTCACACAGGCCCGACGGAGGGTGGCGAGCCCGCCGACGAAGATGAGGTGGCTGGGATCGAGCCAGCGGAGCGCCTGCACGCCGGACCGGGACGGCTCACCCGGCGGCGTGTAAGGCACCGCTTGAACCTCCGTGGCGTTCGCCGCATCCAAGGTTGGAGCGACCGCCAGGCGTTCCCGGGATGGGTTGGTGCCCCCGATCGAGCTGCTGGCCTTGAGAAAGGCCAGGCGGCCATCGGCTGCCACCACCGGAGCTTCGATGGCGTTGCTGGTGTCGCTGCCCAACCGACTCAGATCGCACACCAGGCGCCGCTGGGTCCCGCCCGTGGGGGGCAGCTCCGCCAGGCAGACATCCGCGTCCGGTCGATCGAGCTGCTGGCTGGAGTAGATGATGCCCGATCCGTCGGGCAGCCAGGAGGGCGAGCGGTCGGCCGCCTGGTTCAGCGTGAGCTGGACCGGCGGGGTCGGGTCGAACGGCTGGTCGGTGGTGAAGGGCGGGGTGCTGAACGGGTCCGTGTGTCCGCAGGCGAATGCCAGGAGCACACTCCCGACGGTGGCCAGAGGACGGAGGTCCTTCGGTGAGCGCGTCACCATCGGCATCTCGTAGGGAAAGGAAGCGGGCGTTCCGTGGGAGACGATGATGCGGCAGCCGGTGCACACAGAAACTGTCCGATCCTGGGACTGGCGGATCCCGCAACCGCACAGGTCGAACGGTTCGGAGGCCGGGAGCTAGCACGCAAATCGTTCATCGATGGTCACATCGGGTCGAGGGCCAGATGGCACGGTCCTTCCCTTGGAGCGGCCCGGCCGCACCACGCGGCCGTTCGACGCCGCTCTTCAATAAGGAATAGGTGTGGACATTCCGCGGGCACCGGCCAAACGCGGCCGCAAGCAACTGATCTACGGCGGGCTCACGATCGGCGCGATCGTCCTCGCCACGCTCGGACTGCACGGGCTCAAGCCGGCAGCGCCGCGGGTGGATCGGGCGGCCGTATGGATCGACTCGGTCCAGCGCGGCCCGCTGGTGATCGAAGTCCGCGGGCCGGGCACGCTGGTCCCCGAGCGTATCCGGTACATCTCCGCGGTGACCGCCGGACGGGTGGAGCGGCGGCTCGCCGAGGCGGGCGAGACGGTGAAGCCCGAGACCGTGCTGCTCGAGCTCAGCAACCCGGACGTGCAGCTCGAGGCGCTCGAGTCGGAGCGCCAGCTCACCGTGTCCCGCGCCGAGCAGGTGAACCTCCGAGCCGATCTTGCCTCCCAGCGTCTCAACCAGGAAGCCCAGGTGGCGGCGGCGCGCGCCGGGTACCTGGACGCCAAGCGCAACGCCGAGGCTGCCGAATCGCTCGTCGCCAAGAACCTCATTTCCGCCAACGAGGCCAGCCGGAGCCGCGATCAGGTGGACGAGCTGGCCACCCGCTACAAGGTCGAGCAGGAGCGTCTGCACGTGATGGAATCGGCGGCGGACTCCCAGCTGATCCTGCAGCAGGCCCAGGTGGACCGGCTGCGCGACGTGAATCAATTCCAGCACGGCCGGGTGCGGTCGATGGTGGTCACCGCGGGGGCCAACGGCATCCTGCAGGAGCTGCCGCTCGAAGTGGGCCAGTGGGCCCAGAGTGGTGCGACGCTGGCCCGCATCGTCGAGCCTGGACGGCTGAAGGCGGTGCTCCGCATTCCCGAGACGCAGGCGAAGGACGTGACCATCGGCCAGCCGGCGTCGATCGACACCCGGAACGGCATCGCGACCGGCAAGGTGATGCGGATCGACCCGGCAGTGCAGAACGGGACCGTCACGGTGGACGTCTCGCTGGGCGACTCCCTCCCGCGGGGCGCCCGGCCCGACCTGTCGGTGGACGGCACCATCCAGATCGAGCGGCTGGACAACGTGCTGCACGTCGGCCGTCCGGCCTTCGGCCAGGCGGGCAGCACGGTTGGGCTGTTCAAGCTCACGCCCGACGGCAAGGAGGCGGTGCGCACCACGGTGCGGCTGGGGCGGACCTCGGTCAACACGGTCGAGGTGACGGGCGGCCTCAAGCAGGGCGAGAAGGTGATCATCTCGGACATGTCGCGCTGGGACGGGGTGGCTCGGGTGCGGGTGGAGTAGGCGAGGAGACCGCTCCCTCGGGATGAGGTACGGCAGACGCAGTGACACGATTCCACGCAGGCCCACGATAGCAGAGGACCACCCATGAGCGAGCCGCTGATTGCGCTGGAAGGGATCAAGAAGGTGTTCTACACCGACGAGGTGGAGACGCACGCGCTCTCCGACATCCACCTCGAGATCCGGAAAGGCGAGTACGTCGCGATCGCGGGCCCGTCGGGCTGCGGGAAGACCACGCTGCTCTCGATTCTCGGCCTGCTCGATTCGCCCACCGACGGGAACTACACCCTCGACGGGCAGCCGGTATCGCGGCTCTCGGCCTCGGACCGGGCCCGGGTGAGGAACCGGCAGATCGGCTTCATCTTCCAGGCGTTCAATCTGATCGGCGACCTCACGGTATACGAGAACGTCGAGCTGCCGCTCACCTACCGGGGCATGGCGGCCGACGACCGGCGGAAGCGGGTGCAGGCCGCGCTCGAGCGGGTCGGCATGTCGCATCGCATGAAGCACTTCCCGGCACAGCTCTCGGGCGGCCAGCAACAGCGCGTGGCGGTGGCTCGCGCGGTGGCCGGTGATCCTGCCATCCTGCTCGCCGACGAGCCCACCGGCAACCTCGATTCGACCAACGGCGAAGCCGTGATGGAGCTGCTGCGCGAGCTGCACCAGAGCGGGGCCACGATCTGCATGGTCACCCACGACGCCCGCTACGCCCGCCACGCCGAACGCTCGGTGCACCTGTTCGACGGCAAGGTGGTCGAGGAGCGCCAGCTCACCGCCGTCAGCTGAGAGGGACCGATGGACTCGCTGGTCGCCGATCTGCGCTACGCGTTCCGCCAGCTCCGGCGGAGCCCCACCTTCACGCTCGCCGCGGTCACCTGTCTGGCCCTGGGCATCGGGGCGAACACCGCGATCTTCACCGTCATCAACGCGGTGCTGGTGCGGCCGCTGCCGTATCCCGAGCCCGATCGCGTGGTGATGCTGTTCGAGGCCCACAAGGGCAGCGCGGCCAGCCGGAACGTCGTGTCGCCCGCCGACTTCCTGGACTGGCGGGCGCAGAGCCGAGCCTTCGAGCGCACGGCGGCCATCTACGACTACGGCGTGAACCTGACCGGCCACGGCGAGCCGGCCGAGGTGACGGCCGAGCTCGCCAGCGCGGACCTGTTCCCGCTGCTCGGGCTCACACCGGTCATCGGCCGGACCTTCAGCGCCGAAGAGGATGGGCCGGGCGGCGCCCAGGCGGTGGTGCTGAGCCACGGGCTATGGCAGCGCCGGTTCGGCGGCGCCCGCGACGTCGTCGGCCAGGTGGTCCGGATCGATGACCAGCCCTACACCGTGATCGGCGTCCTGCCCGACGGTGCCGGGCTGGCGGGTCGGCCCCGGATGCCGGACTTGTGGCTCCCGCTCGCGCTCGATCCGGGGCAGGACTACCGCGCCACGGCCGGCCGGTATCTCACCGCCGTGGGCCGCCTCAAGCCGGGCACGAGCGTGGCCGCGGCCGCGGCCGACCTTCGCACGGTGGCCGCGCGGCTCGAGGCAGCCCATCCCCAGTTCAACGGCGGCTGGTCGGCCAACGTCGTGCCGCTCACCGAGTACGTGACCGGCTCGGTCCGGCGGCCGCTGCTGGTGCTGGCCGGCGTGGTGGGGCTGGTGCTGCTGATCGCCTGCGCGAACGTGGCGAACCTGCAGCTGGCCCAGGCCTCGGCGCGGCAGCGCGAGATCGCGGTGCGCGCCGCGCTGGGCGCGGGGCGGCGCCGGATGATGCGGCAGTTCGTGCTCGAGAGCCTGCTGCTGTCGCTGACCGGCGGGGTGGCCGGCGTGCTGCTTGCCCTCTGGCTCACGGACGCGCTCGCGGCAAGCGCGAGCACCACGATCCCGCGGCTCGGCTCGGTGCAGGTGGACGTTGCGGCGCTCGGCTTCACGCTGCTGCTCTCGCTGAGCGCGGGGCTCCTGTTCGGCATGGCGCCGGCCCTGCAGGCCACGCGCGCCGACCTGCACGAGGCGCTGAAGCAGGGCGCCCGCGGCGCGGCGGGCGGCGCCACCCGCACGCGCGCCGTTCTGGTGGCGGGACAGGTGGCGCTCGCCCTGGTGCTGCTGGTCGGCGCGGGCCTCCTGCTCAAGAGCTTCGCGCGGCTCCAGCAGGTGGACCTGGGGTTCGAGCCCGAGCACGTGGTGACCGCCCGGGTCACGCTCCCCGAGACCCGGTACGGGGACTCCACCCGGCAGGCGGCGTTCTTCCAGAGCCTGCTCGCGCGGCTGGACGCGCTCCCGGGAGTGCGCGTGGCGGGCGCGATCAACTGGCTGCCCCTCTCGGGCCTCCGCTCCGCGACCAACTTCTGGTTCGGCGGCCGGCCCATTCCCAACGACCCCGACCAGCCCTCCGCCATCATCAGCGTGGTGGATCCGGACTACTTCCGCGCGATGGGCATCACCCTGCGTTCAGGCCGCGAGATCGTTCGCACCGACGAGGCGGGCCATCCCAAGGCCGTGGTCGTGAGCGAGCGGTTCGCGCGCGACTACTTCCCCGGCCAGTCGCCGCTGGGTCAGCAGGTCTTCATGCCCTGGGGCGACACGCTGGTCGCCACGATCGTCGGCGTGGTCGGCGACGTGAAGCACGCCGGCGTCGATTCGCTCGCGCGGCCGACCATCTACTGGGCCATGGCGCAGTTCCCCTGGAGCGGGATGACGCTGGTCGTGCGCGCCGAGGGCGACCTTCGGCCCGTGTCCGCGGCCCTGCCGGGGGCGGTGCACGCGCTCGACCCCGAGCTGGCGGTGGCCGACGTCCGGCCGCTCGAGAGCTACCTGGGCGACGCCCTGGCCCGGCAGCGATTCAGCATGACGCTGCTGGCGGGGTTCGCGGGCCTCGCGCTCGTGCTCACCGCGGTGGGCCTGTACGGCGTAATCGCCTACACCGTGGTGCAGCGCACCCGGGAGTTCGGCATCCAGCTCGCGCTCGGCGCCAGCCAGGCGACGGTGCTCCGCGGAGTGTTGCGCCGCGGGCTGGCGCTGGTCGGCGCGGGGGTCGTGGCCGGCGTCATCGGCGCGGCGGCGTTCAGCCGCGTGCTGGGCGCGCTGCTGTACGAGGTAAGCGCGACCGATCCCGGGGTGTTCGCCGGCATCGTGGCGCTGCTCGCGGTGGTCGGTGTGGCCGCCAGCTACCTGCCGGCCCGCCGAGCGACTCGGGTGGATCCGGCCGTGGCCCTCCGGGCCGAATAGGAGAGACCGTGCTCCAGGACGTGCGCTACGCGCTGCGCTCGCTGCGCCGCCACCCGGTGTTCGCCTTCACGGCGATCCTCACGCTCGCGCTCGGCATCGGCGCCAACACCGCGATCTTCAGCGCCGTCAACGGCGTGCTGCTCCGGCCGCTGCCGTACCCCGAGCCCGAGCGCCTGATCACCATCTGGGGTCATCACGCCTCGATCGGTCGGGAGACGGCATCGCTGCCCGATTTTCTCGACTGGCGGAAGGCGCGCTCGTTCTCGGGGATGGCAGCCTGGGCCGGCGCCAGCTACACGGTCACGGGCACCGGCGAGCCGCAGGTGGTGACCGGCGCGCAGGTCACGCCCAACTACTTCCGGGTGCTTGGCGTGACTCTCCCGCAGGGGCGCGACTTTCGGGACGAGGAAGCGCGGGGCGGAGCCCGCGTCGCGGTGCTGAGCCGGGGCTACTGGGAGCGCGCCTATGGCGGCCGGTCGGACGTGATTGGCCGCCGGATCACGCTGAGCGGCGCGCCGTACACCATCGTCGGCGTCGGCGCGCGGGGCCTCGCGCTGCCCGAGGAGGTGGACATCTGGACCCCGCTCCAGACCGACACGACGCTGGGCCGCCGCAACGATTTCCTGCAGGTGATCGGCCGACTTGCTCCCGGCGTCACGCCGCAAGCTGCGGACGCCGAGCTCACGACCATCGCCCGGCGGCTCGAGGCCGAGTATCCGAACAGCAACGCGGGCTGGGGGGTCGAGCTGATCGGCCTGCAGGAGCGCATCGTGGGCGAGATCCGGCCCGCGCTGCTGGTGTTCATGGGGGCGGTGCTGCTGGTGCTGCTCATCGTGTGCGCCAACGTGGCCAATCTCATGCTCGCGCGGGTAGCGGCCCGCGAGCGCGAGGTGACGATCCGCGCCGCGCTGGGCGCCTCGCGGCGGCGCCTGATGCGCCAGCTCCTTACCGAGAGCGTGCTGCTGGCGCTATGCGGCGGGGTGCTCGGCCTCGGTCTCGCCGTGTGGGGCGTGAGTGCGCTCCGTTCGCTGAATCCGGGCACGCTGCCCCGGCTGGACGAGGTCCGCCTCGACGGCGGCGCGCTGGCGTTCGCGCTGCTTCTCTCTCTGGGTACCGGCCTGCTCTTTGGCGTGGTGCCGGCCGTCCGCGTGCTGGGCTTCGATCTCCGGGGCGGACTGGCCGAGGGCGGGCGGGCGCTGGCCGGCGCCCGATCGGGCGCGCGCACCCGCACGGCGCTGGTGCTCGCGGAGGTGGCGCTCGCCTCGGTGCTCCTGGTCGGGGCGGCGTTGCTGCTCCGGAGCTTCGTCCGGCTGCAGCACGTCGATCCGGGCTTCACGACGCAGGGTATTCTGACGGCCCGGGTCACGCTGCCGCGCGCCCGCTACGACGACCCCGCGCGCCAGGCGGCGTTCGCGGACGCGCTGCTCGAGCGGGCGCGGGCGCTGCCCGGCGTCACCTCGGCGGCGGTCGCCACCAGCGCGCCGGTAGACGACGGACTCCCCTACTGGGCCATCGCCCTGGCCGGGGTGGATCAGCCGCCGCCCAACGTGGTACAGGACGCGGTGGTGTACCGGACCAGCCCTGACTTCTTCCGTACCTTCGGGCTACCGCTGCTCCGCGGCCGACTGTTCGAAGCCGCCGACCGGAGCGAGAGCGCCCCGGTCGCGATCGTGAGCCAATCGCTGGCTCAGCGGTACTGGCCCGGGCGCGATCCGATCGGCTCCCGGCTGACCTTCGGTGATCCCGCCGATTCCACTACCACCTGGATGACCGTGGTGGGCGTCGTCGGCGACGTGCGCCAGGAAGGAGCCGTGAGCCCGGCCTATCCACAGATCTACGTGCCGTTCACGCAGATCTCGAGTCGCTCGATGGTCGTGGCGCTCCGCACCGG
>DASSMN010000162.1:0-2904 GCA_035688885.1 Gemmatimonadales bacterium | reverse complement strand
CTTACGCCACGCACTTGGACGTCAGGTTTCCGTCACTCGAGCGGATCGACGTGCCCAGCCTCGTGCGCGCCTGTACCGACCAGTGGTACAACCAGACCCTGTGCCGCGTGAACGAATCGGTGGTGCGCCTCGGCGTGGTGCAGGGGGAATACCACTGGCACCAGCACGACGAAGACGATGAGTTCTTCTACGTAGTCGAGGGTCGGTTTCTGATCGATCTGCCGGATCGGATGATCGAGCTGGGGCCCGGTCAGGCTGTCGTGGTGCCGAAGGGCGTGCCGCATCGTCCGCGCGCACCCGAGCGGACCGTTATTCTCATGGTGGAAACCGCCGGCATCGTGCCGACGGGCGATTAGGCCGCGAACACGGACCGAGACGGCTGCGCGTGCAGCAGCGCCCTTGGCCGACGTCGAAGTCGCGGAGGAGGAGCTGGAGCATGATCCGGAAGCTGGCGTCTGGCGAGTACCGCCTGTATTCGAAGAAGAAGAATCCCAAGACCGGAAAGCGGCGCAATCTCGGCACCTTCAAGACCCGCGCGGCCGCGGAGAAGCACGAGCGCGCCGTCCAGTATTTCAAGCGGAGCGGGTGACCCGCCCCCCGGTTCGGCGATGGCCACGGTGCCGTTGACCGTGGACGTTGATCGCGGCCCGGGAGGCGAGCCGTGAACGGCCGGATGCCCATCCTGCTCACGGCCATCGCCGCCGTGCTCGCAGCTCTGGCGGTGCTCGTGCTGCAGCCCTACTCCGTGCGGTCTCCATGGACCGCATATTCGGCTCCGGCCAGGCGCTACCTCCGGGCCGCGCTCGAGCGGGACTCGCTCGAGCTGGTTCACCAGTCGGCCGGGGCGGGATCGGTCACATGGGCGCTGGCGGTGGGACGGCGGCATTCGGATTCGCTCGCGGTATGGTCCAGGAGCGCCGAGGCCTGGGCCGGCATTCGGCACGCCGATACCGCCGAGGTGTTCGTCGCGGCGCCGCAGAGCAGCTGCAGCCTGGTGTTCCGGTTCGTCGGCCCCGCGCGCCGAGCGCGAGTCCAGCAGGCCTCGGGGGCGTGCTTCCCTCCATGATCGACGTGTGATGCCTGTCTCTTCCACCCAACCGGCCGGCAGCGGGCCGGCCCAAGCGCCAGTCACGTTTCACATCCGCCACGTGCAACCGGCGGACGCGCGGGCCTGGGCCGACCTCAGAGCCGAGCTCTGGCCCGAGGAAGACCCGGACCTGCTAGCGACCGAGGTGGCACGGTTTCTCGACGGGTCACCGCCGGAGGGCGCAGGGATGCCGGAGGCGGTGCTGGTGGCGGTCGAGTCGAGCGCACGGGGGCCGTTGCTCGGATTCGCCGAGCTGTCCCGCCGGACCTACGCCGAGGGATGCGGCACCTCTCCGGTCGGCTTCCTCGAAGGATGGTTTGTCGTGGCCCACCGCCGCCGGCAGGGGATCGGCCGCGCGCTGGTGCGCGCCGCCGAAGCATGGGCGCGGGCCTTGGGCTGCCGTGAGTTCGCCTCCGATGCGTTGGCCGACAACATGGTCAGCGCCCGCGCCCATCGGGCGCTCGGCTTCGATGAGGTGGGCATCATCCGGTGCTTTCGGAAGCCCCTGGAGTCAGGGGGCGATCGCTGAGGCCGCGCGGCGATCACTCGAGTGGTCGTCGGGCATCGGGCGCCAGGGGCAGCACGGCGCGCACGGCATCTACCAGGTCCGCGATGCTGACGGGCCGTCGGACGATGTGGCGCCAGCTCGTCCTCCCGGCCGGTGACGGTAGCGGAGCGGCCGGTCCGCCTTTCGCGACGAGCATGAGCTCCGGGCTTCCGTGACGGTCGCTCAACGCGGTCAGCTCGCGCTCGGCTTCGGGCCCTCGCATGGCCTCCTGGTCGATCACCACCAGGCCCACGGGACCGCGATCGGGAGCCGTCGGGCGATAGCGGAGGGCCCCCGGGAGCCCCGGCGCGCCCACCGCGTCGTAGCCCGCCTCGCGGAGCGCCGCCCGGAGCAGGGCCCGGGGCCATTGGTCTGGCATCACCAGGAGGACTCGCGGCGGGGGTGGCATGCTGCACAGTGGACCGGTGACACGCTCAAAGGCAACTGGGTGGTGCCTCTGCCCACTGGCCGCGATACCGTCGGACGCCGCTTCAGCAGTCGGCTCCATTTCGGAGAACCCATGACCTCGATGCGAGCGGACGAGCTCCAGACCCTGCCGGCCATCGGCCCCAGCCTCGCGGCCGATCTCCGCGCGCTCGGTGTGCGCCGGGTGGCCGATCTCGGACGCCGGGACCCCGAGCGCCTCTACGCTCGGCTCAACCGGCTGCGCGGCTGGCGCCAGGATCCCTGCGTGCTGTATTCGTTCCGCTGCGCCGTCTATGCCGCTCGGACGGCGCGCCCGCGCCCACACCTGCTCAAGTGGTGGAACTGGAAGGGTCGAACCTTGGAGGGTCAGGGGTGAGGAGCGATGACCTCTACACCATCCCTTCCTGGGTGCCGGTTCCCGACGCCGACGCGGATCGCGTGGTCCAGTGGCTCCGATCCCGGGCGCACGCCTGATCGGTCGGCAGGCTTTGGGTGTGGGATCGTGATCCGCCCCGCCACCCTCGCCGATGCCGGGCGCCTGGCCGCGCTGAGTCGGGAGCTCGGCTACCCGGTGGCCGCGGACGAAATGGCCGGCCGCTTGGCCGATCTCCTGGCGAGGGACGGCGACATCGTGCTGGTGGCCGAACCCGAGCCCGGCCGGGTGGTCGGCTGGGTGCACGGCTCCGAGCAGCGGCTGCTCGAGTCGGCGCGACGGTGCGAACTGCTCGGCCTGGTGGTGGATGCGCGCATGCGGGGGCAGGGTGTGGGACGTCGCCTGGTGACCGCCGTGGAGGCCTGGGCCAGCGCGCGCGGTCTCGAGCAGATGGCGGTGCGCAGCAACGTG
>DASSMN010000423.1:0-3489 GCA_035688885.1 Gemmatimonadales bacterium | reverse complement strand
TTCCTCGACGTCAAGATGGCCGGGCTCGACGGGCTGGAGACGCTCTCCCGCTTGCGTGACCTCGATGCGCGGGCCCAGATCGTGATGATCTCGGGCCATGGCACCATCGCCACCGCGGTCGAGGCCACCCAGCGCGGCGCCTTCGACTTCCTGGAAAAGCCGCTCGACACGGATCGGCTGCTGCTCACCGTACGGAACGCCCTGGCCCACAGCGAGCTGGTGGGGGAGAACGCTCGGCTACGCCAGGCCAGCGAGAGCCGGTACGAGATGGTGGGCTCGAGCCCGGCACTGGAGGCGGTCCGCGAGCTCATCGCCAAGGTGGGCCCGACCACGGCCCGGGTCCTGATCACCGGCGAGAACGGCACCGGGAAGGAACTGGTGGCCCGCGCGCTGCACGAGGCGTCGCCGCGACGGGATCGCCCGTTCGTCGAGGTCAACTGCGCGGCCATTCCTTCCGAGCTGATCGAGAGTGAGTTGTTCGGCCACATGAAGGGCTCGTTTACCGGCGCCTTCGCCGATCGGCCGGGCAAGTTCGAGCAGGCCAACGGCGGAACCTTGTTCCTCGACGAGGTCGGGGACATGTCGCTTCCGGCCCAGGCCAAGCTGCTCCGGGTGTTGCAGGAAGGCGTGGTGACCCGCATCGGCGGCAGCAAGCCCATCCAGGTCGACGTGCGCGTGCTCGCGGCCACCAATAAGGACATCGAGCACGAGATCGAGGAGGAGCGCTTCCGGGAGGATCTTCTCTACCGCCTGAACGTCGTGCCCATCGAGGTCCCGGCGCTTCGGGATCGCCGGGAAGATATTCCGGGGCTGGTGCGGCACTTTGCCGAGCAGCTGGCGGCAAGCGCGGGCGTGCCGGGCCGCAAATTCGCCGACGACGCCCTCGCCCTGCTCAAGGCCCGGGTGTGGCCGGGCAACATCCGCGAGCTCCGGAATGCCGTCGAGCGCGCCCTGATCCTCTCCACCGGGAAGGTGGTGACGGCGAAGGACATCCAGCGCCTGCTCCCCAGCGTGGAGGTCCACGCGGCCGCGGGGGACAACCTCAGCCTCGATGATTTCAAGCTGGAGGCAGAGAAGCAGTACCTGGCTCAGCAGCTTCGGTTGCGCGACTGGAACGTGTCGGAGACGGCCCGCGCGCTCCGGGTGCCGCGATCCAATCTCTACAAGAAGATCGAGCGGTTCGGCCTCACCAAGGACTCGACATGAGCGATCAGCCGAGAGACTGGGATCGGGAGCTCGCCGACATCGATCGGCTCATGGCCAAGCAAGGCGCGCCGACCGGGAGCCCCACGCCCGCACCCATGTCGCCGCGCGGGCCGCTTCCGGCCGGCCCGGCGCCGGTCCGGCGCCGCTCCGTGGCGCTGACCTGGTTCTGGGTCGTGCTGGCGATCGCCCTGGCGCTGGCCCTGGTGCTCTGGCCGTATCAGAAAGCATGCGGCCTCCAGCTGTTCTTCTTTCTCGGCGCGGCGGGCGTAGCCCTGATCGTGGGGTGCCTGGGAGCGCTCAACAGCTGGGCGCACCGCCGCGGGTTCGCCCATATCCTGTCCCTGTTAGTCATCCTCTGGGCCGGGATCGTCGCGGCGCGCGAGATCTTGCCGCGGGTGGGGTACGCCCGCGATGCGCGGACCTGGACCTGCGCGGCGGCTCCGGTCTCGGCACCCGCGGGCCAGAATCCGGCGCCGGCGACGGCCCCATCGTCGCAGACAGCCCCGGTACCGTCGGCCTCGACACCGACGCAGACCCAGCCCGCGCCGGCTTCACCCGCACCCGCCGCACCGTAGCGGCGCGCCCACGACTCCGTTCACCTCAGCTCAGGACCTATGGCCAAGACGTTCCGGAATTACATCGGCGGCGAGTGGGTTGCGCCGCGCAACGGCGCCTACTTCGAGAACCGCAACCCGGCCGACACCGACGATCTGATCGGGCGGTTTCCCGACTCCGACGCGAGTGACCTGGAGGCCGCCGTCCGATCCGCCAAGCGCGGATTCGCGGTATGGTCCCGCACGCCGGCACCGGTCCGCGGCGACGTGCTGCGCCGCGTGGGCGACCTCCTGGTCGAACGCAAAGAAGCCATCGCGGACGCCATGACACGCGAGATGGGCAAGGTGCTGGCCGAGACCCGGGGCGACGTGCAGGAAGGCATCGACACGGCCTACTACGCCGCGACGGAAGGCCGTCGGCTGTTCGGCCACACCGTCCCGTCCGAGCTGCGGTCCAAGTGGGCCATGAGCTTCCGGCGGCCCATCGGGGTCGTCGGGCTGATCACGCCATTCAACTTCCCGATGGCGATCCCCACCTGGAAAATGTTCCCGGCGCTGCTGTGCGGTAACGCGGTGATCATCAAACCCTCGGAGGACGTGCCGCACACGGTCCACCTCCTGGTCGAGATCCTGCTCGAGGCCGGGCTGCCGCCCGAGGTGGTGCAGCTGCTGCATGGCCGCGGCGAAACCGTCGGGAAGGCATTGGTCGAGCACCCCGAGGTCCCGGTGATCTCGTTCACCGGCTCGACCGAAACCGGCTCCATCATCGGCGAGACCTGCGGGCGCATGCACAAGCGGCTGTCGCTCGAGATGGGTGGCAAGAACGCGATGATCGTCATGGACGATGCCGATCTCGACCTCGCCCTCGAGGGGGTGTTGTGGGGCGCGTTCGGCACCACGGGCCAGCGCTGCACCGCCACCAGCCGGCTGCTGCTCCACAAGAAGGTGCACGATCGATTCCTGCGCCGCCTGGTCGACGCCGCGGAAGGGCTCCGCCTGGGCGATGGCCGCGCCGACAAGACCGATGTGGGCCCGCTGATTCACGAGGCCTCCCGGGAGAAGGTGGAGCGCTACGTCGAGATCGGCCGAGGGCAGGGGGCCGAGCTGGTGACCGGCGGTTCGGCGCCCAGGGGCAAGCTGGCCGACGGCTGGTTCTTCCGGCCCACGGTGTTCGCCGGCGTACGTGCCGGCAGCCGACTCGAGCAGGAAGAGATCTTCGGGCCCGTGCTCAGCGTCGTCCGGGTCGGCTCGTTCGATGAGGCGGTGCGGGTGAACAACGGCGTGCGGTATGGGCTGTCGAGCAGTGTCTACACGGGCGACGTCAACCTCGCGTTCCGCGCCCTGCAGGAGCTGGACAACGGCATCACCTACATCAACGCGCCGACCATCGGGGCCGAGGCGCACCTCCCGTTCGGCGGCGTGAAGGCCACCGGCAACGGGCACCGCGAGGGTGGCTGGGAGGTCTTCGAGTTCTACTCGGAGACCAAGGTGGGCTACGTGGATTACTCCGGCAAGCTGCAGCGCGCGCAGATCGACACCTACGATGTGTGACGAATGACCGCCCTCTCATCAGGCCGCGTCGCCACCGGTTGCGCACCGTCAACACGGAGAGTAAGGTTCGTGAGGTTTCGTCTTCCAACGTGGTCCTTCCGGTGTGGTGATGGGGTCGGTCACGTGAACGCCGCGCCACAGCACAAGTCCCGCCCCATTTCTGGTCGAGGTTGAGTCG
>DASSMN010000328.1:0-4726 GCA_035688885.1 Gemmatimonadales bacterium | reverse complement strand
GGAACGAAGGCGCCGGCCGCGTTCTTGATCTCGGCCGCGGGCAGGCCGTTCGACAGGGCGTAGATCAGCTCGACGTAGCCGATCGCGCCCTCCGACTGCTTCACCTGCTGGGTCACGCCCTCGTTGCCTTTCCCGCCCAGGCCGACCGGCCAGTCCACGGAGGTCGCACGGCCTACCCGGCTCTTCCACTCGGGCGAGACCTTGGACAGGTAGTCGGTAAAGATGTAGCTGGTGCCCGAACCGTCGGATCGGTGCACCACCAGGATATCGGTGGCCGGCAGCGCCACTCCGGGATTCAAGGCGCGCAAGCGCGAATCGTTCCACTTCGTGATCCGGCCCAGGAAGATGTCGGCCAGCGTCGGGCCGTCGAAGCGGAGTGCCTGCTGGCCAACGGAGGGCAGGTTGTAGGTGGCGACGACGGCGCCGAGCACCGTCGGGATGTGCAACACGTCGCCGTGCACCGCGGCGATCTGCGCATCGGTCATGGGGCCGTCGGTGGCCCCGAAGTCCACGGTGCCTTCGGTGAACTGGCGGATGCCGCCGCCCGAGCCGATCGACTGGTAATTGATCCGGACGCCG
This sequence comes from Gemmatimonadales bacterium, assembly GCA_035688885.1. Classification (GTDB taxonomy): domain Bacteria; phylum Gemmatimonadota; class Gemmatimonadetes; order Gemmatimonadales; family GWC2-71-9; genus CAVVWJ01. The sequence goes on along the minus strand of DASSMN010000328.1, from coordinate 4,147 downwards.
GTCTGCCGGGCGTACGCGTCGAACCACTTGGAGTAGATGGGATTGGGGAAAGTGGCTCCGGCGGCGGTGATAATGGCGCCGCCGGCCGACGCCGTCCCGGGGCTCGATCCTTGGCCAGGCGTCGGGGTACGTTCGCCCGACGAGCAGGCCAGCCCGACCAGGATGATGACGGCGGACCAGCGCGAGACGGTTTGGAGCACGGCGCCTCCGGGCCAAAGTTTCGAACTAAGGTAGCTGCTCGTTGCAGTCCCAGCGATGAGTCGCCCGAACGCAGCGAAGGGGGCACGACCCGGCGCGCGCCCCCTCCACTCCGCTCAGGCTGACGCACCCGACTCAAGCGTCGCCCGTAGGCCAGCGCCCCCGGCTACTCGCTCGCGATGGCTTTGCCGTTCGACTTGAGCGACGGGAGCCTCGCGTCGATGAGGGCCACGACTTCCTTCGGCAGGGGCGCGTACTTGAGCTCGGTCGCCATCTGCTGCGCGTCGGGCGAAATCATCCACTTGAGGAAGTCACGGATCGCCTTGGCCTTGGCCGCGTCGGGCTGATCGGGGCGCACCAGCAGCCAGGTAAAGGACGAGATAGGATACGCGTCCTTGCCCGGGGCATTGGTGATCGACACCCGGAAATCGGTGTTCTTGTCGAACTTGGCACTGGCGGCCGCGGCGGTGACCGACGCGAGCGACGGGTCCACGAACTCACCGGCCGGGTTTTTGACCGTGGCGTAGGGCAAATCGTTCGAGAGCGCGTAAATCAGCTCGACGTAGCCGATCGACCCTTCGGTCTGCTTGACCTGCTGGGTCACCCCTTCATTGCCTTTGCCGCCGAGTCCGACGGGCCAGTTCACCGACGTCGCCTTGCCGACCTTGTCCTTCCAGTCGAGCGACGACTTGGAGAGGAAGTCGGTGAAGATGTAGCTGGTCCCCGAGCCGTCCGAGCGATGCACCACGATGATGTCGCTGTCGGGGAGCTTGGCGCCGGGGTTGAGCTTGGCGAGGGCCTTGTCGTTCCACTTGGTAATGGTGCCCTGGAAGATGCCGGCGACGGTCGGACCGTCGAGCCGAAGCTTGGTCGAGCCAACCTCGGGAAGATTGTAGGTCAGCACCACCGCACCCAGGACCGTGGGGACGTGGAGCACGTTGCCCTTGACCGCGGCGATCTGCTCGTCGTTCATCGGCCCGTCACTGGCGCCGAAATCCACGGTGCCTTCGGTGAACTGGCGGATGCCGCCGCCCGAGCCGATCGACTGGTAGTTGACCTGCACGCCGGTCTTCTTGTTGTACGCGTCGAACCACTTGGTGTAGATCGGGTTCGGAAAGGTCGCCCCGGCCCCGGTGAGGCCGGTCTGGGCCAGCGCCGAGCCGGCCAGGCCGAGCGAGGCCAGGCTGAGCGCGATGCCGCCGCGAAGCATGAGACTGCGCATGGTTCTCCTCAGAGGTAGAGCTGTGGTTAGAAGGCGTACTGGACCTGGAACAGGCCCTGGGTCTTGGTGGCGTACACCGCCGGCGCGACCGGCGCGTCGCCTTCGAACCCGACATTATCTATGTCGGCCAGCAGGCGGAGCGCTGGGGTGAGCTGGTACGACACGCCCCCGATGAACCGGGTCTGCTTGTTATTGGCCACGTCCTTGTTGGGATCGGTGAGGTCCACCCGGCCGATGATCGCCGCGCGAGAGTTCGGGATATGGAGCACGCCAAAGAAGCTCCAGATCTCGCCGTCGATGTCGACCAGCTGCGGGGTCGCGGGCGCGGGCGGGGCGTCCTGCCGGTCCTTGGTGCGCGCGTATTCGCCGGCCAGGGTGAACAGCTTGCTCTTGTACGACACCATGCCGAGCCAGCGGTCACGGATGCCGCCGCCAGTGGGCTTCCCGACCTGCCCGTAGCCGGTGACCCGGAGGCCACCGACCCGGCTGCCGTCGTCGCTCTGCTTTACCCGGACCGATACCCGGCCCATGGCGTCCTTCCGCTGATCGCCTACGCCGCGGTTGTAGTTCTCGCCGTTGTAGATGCCCACCTGCATGTTCACGAAGTCCTTGTTCCAGTTGCCGTCCACGCCGAGCCCGAAGTCGGAGCTGGAGACGTACCCGCCGCGCTCCATGGCCATCTGGCCCTGCATGCGGTAGTCCCAGAGTGCCTCTTCCCAGTCGAGCAGCGGCGTGTGGATCTCGCCGAACTTGAAGGTCAGTGGGCTGTTCTCGGGGGTGTACGCGGCGTAGGCGTACTTGAGCCGGTAGGCCAGCGAGTTGTCGGTGTTGCGATAGATGTCGGCCGTCACCCGGCCGAGGAGCCCGCTGGGGAACTTCCCGATCACGTTGATGTACGAGCGGGTGATGTCGAAGTTGTTGTTGTGGTTGGCGGTGTCCTTCAACTGATAGAGGTACTGCGCGTAGACCACGCCGCTGACGGTGACGGTCGGCGTGTTCGGCGCCGTGCCCTGAGCGACCAGATTGCCCGCGCCGGCAACGCCGAGTAGGGCGAGAAGACCGGCCAGCTTCACAGCGGAACGCATCTGCACCTCGTGGTTGGTAGGATGTCGGTTGCACCGCCCGCGCCGGCGCACACGCCGGCGGTCCGCATCGGACGCAGAGCTCGGGGCCGAGCCCCGTTCTGCCGCCGCCAAAACAGTCCCTCGCCCGTCACGGCCGTCCAGTCGTCTTGTAACAGACAGGTAAACCGGCGGCGACGAGCGGCCCAAGCCGCGACACCGTGCGCTTGGGCTGTGCTCGGGCGTGCACGCGCGCGGTGAGCGGGCCCTTGTATCGCCACCGGCGCGACGCCGCTCGCTTGTGCTGGTTCGGCTCACCGACCTGCCCGGGGACCGTTCGGTCCGCGTGCCTCGCCCTGGACAGCCATGGGGGACTCTGGCGATCATCCCCCGGGCCATGACATCGCTCTCCCTCACCACCACCGAATTCACCCTGGTCGTTGGCGCGGGCTCGCTTCTCGCCGGACTGCTGGGGTCGCTCACCGGGCTGGGTGGCGGCGTCGTCATCGTCCCCATGCTCACCCTCCTGTTCGGCATCGACTTCCGATACGCGGTCGGCGCGTCCCTGGTCTCGGTCATTGCCACGTCGTCGGGCGCGGCCGCCGCCTACGTGCGCGAGGGATACACCAACATTCGCATCGGGATGTTCCTCGAGGTGGCCACGACCATCGGCGCGATCACGGGCGCGGCCCTGGCCGGGCTCATCTCGACCAGCGTGCTCGCCGTGATCCTTGGCGTCGTCCTGCTGTACTCGGCCGCGCTGGCGGCGCGCCGGACCCAGGAGCACCTGGTCACGACGCCCGATCCGCTCGCGGTGAAGCTCCGCCTCGACGGGTCGTATCCCTCCCTCACCGGCGAGCGCGAGTACCACGTACAGCACGTGCGGGCGGGGTTCGGCCTCATGCTGGGAGCGGGGGCCCTCTCGGGCCTGCTCGGTATCGGCTCGGGCGCCCTCAAGGTGCTGGCGATGGACCATGCCATGTGTCTGCCGTTCAAGGTGTCCACCACCACCAGCAACTTCATGATCGGGGTGACCGCGGCGGCGAGCGCGGGCATCTACCTCGCCCGGGGCTACATCGATCCCGGCATCGCGATGCCGGTGGTGCTCGGGGTGCTGGCGGGGTCGACGCTCGGCACCCGGGTGCTCGCCCGCACCCGGTCGGCCCCGCTCCGGGCGCTGTTCGCGGTGGTGATCGCGGTGCTCGCGGTGCAGATGATCCTGAACGGCATCAGGGGAGGGATCTAGTGGCGACCGGCGCGCCGGACCGCTGGAGCGACGATGCCATCGAGGGGATCGTCGGACGCCTGCTGCAGGCCGGCGTCGTGATCGCCGCGGCGGTGGTGCTGGTGGGCGGCATTCGCTACCTCGCCATCCACGGCGCCCAATCGCCGCCGGGCAGCCTGTTCACCGGCGAGCCGGTGGGACTCCGCACCATCGACGGCATCCTGCACGGGGCCCGCTCGTTCGGAGGCCGCGCGATCATCATGGGCGGGCTGCTGGTGCTCATCGCCACGCCGGTGCTGCGGGTGGCCGCGTCGCTGGTGGCCTTTCTGCATCAGCGGGACTGGACCTACACGGCGATGACGGCGTTCGTGCTGGCGCTGCTGCTGGCGAGCATGATGGGGTGGATCGCGTAGTCAAGTCGGCGGAGCGAGCGTGCGGGGG
>DASSMN010000486.1:0-7903 GCA_035688885.1 Gemmatimonadales bacterium | reverse complement strand
CGCCCCGACATCCTCAACCACAACCTCGAGACGGCCGAGCGGCTCTACCGCCTGGCACGGCCTGGCGGACGGTACGACCGTGCCCTGGCGCTTCTGGCCAATGCCCGCCGGATGGATCCGGACGCGCTGACCAAGAGCGGCATCATCGTGGGGATGGGAGAGGAATGGGACGAGATCCTGGTCTGCATGCGGGACCTGCGCCGGAGCGACGTTAACATTTTGACAGTGGGTCAGTACCTGCGTCCATCCGACGGACACCTCCCGGTGGCGCGCTACTACACCCCGGATGAGTTCGCCGAGCTTCGAGAGGCGGGCCTCGCCATGGGCTTTACCCACGTGCAGGCGAGCCCGCTCACGCGCTCATCCTACCACGCCTGGGAGCAAGCGGCGGCCGCCCAGGCAGGCGGGCGCTGATGGCAGGCACCGCGACGCCCCGCGCCAGACCCCGCCGGCGGGGTCTCGACCCCGCGCGAACGGAGGAATACCTCGGCTGGCTGCGCCAGATGGTGCTCATCCGTCGATTCGAGGAAAAGGCGGGCGAGGCGTACAGCCTGGGCAAGATCGGCGGCTTCTGCCATCTGTACATCGGGCAGGAGGCGGTCGCGGTGGGCAGCCTGGCCGCGCTCCGGCGGGACGACTACATCACCTGCTCGTACCGGGAACACGGCCACGCGCTGGCGCGGGGCATCAGCGCGCGCGCGGTCATGGCGGAGCTGTTCGGCAAGGCCACGGGGTGCAGCCACGGCAAGGGCGGCTCGATGCACCTGTTCGACCGCTCGCTGGGCTTCCTGGGCGGCCACGCCATCGTGGGCGGGCACATTCCGCTCACCACCGGCATGGCGTTTGCCGCCAAGTACCGCAATACCGACCAGGTCGCCGTGTGCTACTTCGGGGAGGCCGCGGTGAACAACGGCGCCTTTCACGAGGCGCTCAACATGGCCGCCCTCTGGAAGCTCCCCGCCATCTACATCTGCGAGAACAACCGCTACGGCATGGGCACAGCCCTCGAGCGAGCCAGCGCCATTTACGACATCTCCGAGCGGGCGTGCTCCTATGACATGGCCAACGAGGTGGTGGACGGTCAGGATGTGCTGGTGATGTACGCGGCCATGGAGCGGGCCGTCGACCGGGCCCGGAACGACAAGCACCCTACCCTGCTCGAGGTCCGCACCTACCGATTCATGGGTCATTCGATGTCCGACCCGATTCACGGCCACTATCGCACCCGCGAGGAGGTCGAGGATCAGCGCAAGCGGGACCCGATCACGGTGTGGTCGCAGCGGCTGATCGAGGATGGCCTCACCGATCAGGCCGCCGTCAAGGCGATCGACGCCTCGGTGATGGACGAGGTGAACGACGCCTACACGTTCGCGGACGAGTCGCCCGATCCGGCACCGGAGGAGCTGTATTCAGATGTGTACACCGATGGCTGATCGCGACGCAGCCAGGGTTGAGGCCGGCTGACATGGCCGTCGTGACGTATCGTGACGCCCTGAATCAGGCTCTCCGGGAAGAGATGCAACGCGATCCCAGCGTCTTCCTCATGGGCGAGGAGGTGGGCGTGTACCAGGGCGCGTACAAGGTCAGCCGCGGGCTGCTCGATGAGTTCGGCCCCATGCGGGTCGTGGACACGCCTATCACCGAGCTGGGCTTTGCCGGCGTGGGCGTGGGCGCCGCCATGGTGGGCCTCCGGCCGGTCATCGAGTTCATGACCTGGAACTTCGCGCTCCTGGCCATCGATCAGCTGGTGAACTCCGCGGCCAAGATGCGCTACATGTCCGCCGGCCAGGTCGGCGTGCCCGCCGTGTTCCGGGGACCGGGCGGGGCGGCGCTGCAGCTGGCAGCCCAGCATTCCCAGGCCTTCGAGAGCTACTACGCTCACGTTCCGGGTCTCAAGGTGGTCATGCCCGCCACGCCGGCCGACGCGAAGGGCCTCCTCAAGAGCGCTATCCGGGACGACAACCCGGTGGTGTTCATCGAAGGTGAGATGCTGTACAACATCAAGGGCGAGGTGCCGGAGGGCGAGCACGTGGTGCCACTGGGCCAAGCCGACGTGAAGCGGGCCGGCGCGGATGTGACGATCGTGTGCCACTCGAAGACCGTTGCCGTAGCGCTCAAGGCCGCCGAGGAGCTCGCCGCCGAGGAAGTGGAGGCCGAAGTGCTCGATCTCCGGACCATCCGGCCGCTGGACACCGGGGCGCTGCTCCGGTCGGTCGCCAAGACCCACCGCTGCGTGGTGGCGGAGGAAGGCTGGCCGTTCGCCGGTGTGGGTGCGCAGGTGGTGGATACGATCCAGCGAGAAGCGTTCGACGATCTCGACGCGCCGGTGCTCAGGGTCACCGGGGCGGACGTGCCGATGCCCTACAACAAGCACCTCGAGAAGGCCGCCAAGGTGGATCCGGCGAAGATCGTCGCCGCGGCGCACTCGGTGCTGTACCGCGGCTGAGCGATGGCAACCAAAGTCGTCATGGAGGCGCTCTCGCCCACGATGGAAGAGGGACGCCTCGTCGAGTGGAAGAAGCGCGAAGGCGAGGCGGTCGCCGTCGGCGACGTGCTGGCCGAGGTCGAGACCGACAAGGCGGTGATGGAACTGGTGGCCCGCGCCGGCGGCACGCTGCTCAAGCAGGTGGTGCCGGCGGGTACGACCGTGCCGGTATCGGAGCTGGTGGCCCTGATCGGCGAGCCCGGCGAGGCGGTCGACAACGGCAAGCCGGCGCCGAGTGCCGCGCCCAAGCCCGCCGGCCCGGTCGGAGCCGCTGGCGCCGAGCAAGCCACCCAGCCCACGCCGGGCCGCAACCAGCCCGGGTCGATGCCGCCTGCGCCACCGGCCAGGGCGGCCAACGAGGCGGCGCCGCCCGCCCCGCCCCGGGCGGCGCCCCCACCGACGGCCCCGCAAGCCGCGCCCGCCCCCGCAGCCGCCGGCGGGCGACTCAGGGCCTCGCCGCTGGCACGGCGGATTGCGGCGGAGCGAGGGATCGACCTGAACGCGGTTGCCGGCAGCGGTCCCGAAGGCCGGATCGTGCTGCGAGACCTCGAAGGGGCGCCAGCGGCCGCCACCCGCGGCGCGCCGGCTCGGGCCGCCCCACTAGCACCTGGCGCGGCGGCTCCCGCCCCGGCCGCCCCACTGGTGCCGCGCTTCGTGGTGCCTCAGGCCGACGGCGCGCCGTTCAGCGACGTCCCGCTCACCCAGCTGCGAAAGACCATCGCCCGGCGGCTGGTGCAGTCGATCGGCCCGATTCCAACCTTCTACCTCACCACCGAGGTGGACATGGAGCGGGCGTGGGATGCGCGCGAGGCTCTCAAGGCGCTGGGCGAGGGGCCGAAGGTGTCGTTCAACGACATCATCATCAAGGCGGTCGCGACGGCGCTGCGGCAGCATCCGGCGTGCAACGCCTGGTGGCAGGACGATCACATCCGCTACTGGCACGAGATCCACGTGAGCATGGCCGTGGCCATCGAAGACGGGCTCATCACGCCGGTCATCCACCACGCCGATCACAAGTCACTGCGCCAGATCTCGGCCGAGGCGCACGACCTGGCCACCCGGGCGCGGGAGCGGCGGCTCGCGCCGGAGGAATACACCGGCGGGACATTCTCGGTGTCCAATCTCGGCATGCTCGACATCGACGAGTTCACCGCGGTCATCAATCCACCGGAAGCGGGGATCCTCGCGGTCGGCCGGATCGTCGAGAAGCCGGTGGCGCACGAGGGCCAGGTGGCGGTCCGTCGCCGGCTTCGACTGACCATGTCGTGTGACCACCGTGTGATCGACGGGGCCACCGGCGCGCAGTTCCTCAAGACGCTCAAGGCCATGCTGGAGAACCCGCTGGCCATGGTGTGGTGACCAACGGTGAGCGCCCGGCTCACCGCCCACCGATAGCGGCTCACCTTTCCCAGGGAGTAACGTCGTGGCGACTGCGTTCGACGTGATCATCATCGGCGGCGGTCCCGCCGGCTATGTCTGCGCCATCCGCGCCGCCCAGCTCGGGCTGGCGACGGCCGTGGTGGAACGGGACAAGCTGGGCGGCGTGTGCGTCAACATCGGGTGTATTCCGACCAAGGCGCTGCTGCACAGCGCTTACGTGGCCAACCTGGTGGCGCACGACGCGAAGGAGCTGGGCGTCGAGGTGAGCGGCGTCAAGGCCGATTATGGCGTCGCCATGCGCCGGTCCCGCAAGGTGAGCGAGCAGAACTCGAAGGGCGTCGAGTTTCTCATGAAGAAGCACAAGATCGCCGTCATCCGGGGCACGGGCGTGCTGGGGAAGAACCGGACGGTGAAGGTCGGGAACGACGAGTATCAGGCGCGGAAAGCGGTAGTCATCGCCACCGGCTCGCGGGTGAAGGGCATACCGCAGATCGGGCTCGAGATCAACAAGAGCAGCGTCATCAGCTCGGACGAGGCCCTGTTTCTGGAGCAGGCGCCGAAGAGCATGGCCGTCATCGGCGCCGGTGCGGTGGGCTGCGAGTTCGCCGACATCTTCAATGCGTTCGGGACCAAGGTCACCCTGATCGAGGCGCTGCCCCGCATCCTGCCGCTGGAGGACACCGAGGCCTCCGACGCGCTGGCCAAGAGCTACAAGAAGCGCGGGATCACCACGGTCGCGGGCGCCAAAGTCACCAAGGCGACCGTCGCCCCGGACAAGGTGACCCTCGAGTTCGAGGCGGGCGGCAAGAAGGAAAGCCTCGAGGTCGAGAAGGTGCTCATGGCCGCCGGACGCGCGGTCAACACCGAGGGCATGGGCTTCCAGGAGGCCGGTGTCCAGCTGAGCGACCGCGGGTTCGTCAAGGTCGATCTCGCCACCCTCGAGACTACGGCCCCGGGCGTCTACTGCATCGGTGACGTGGCCGGCCCGCCCATGCTGGCGCACAAGGGAAGCCGGGAAGGCGTAGTCGTGGCCGAGCGCATCGCCGGCCACCAGCCGCACGCGATCAAGTACGACAACGTTCCCAGCGTGACGTACTGTCACCCCGAGGAGGCCAGCATCGGGCTCACCGAGGATCAGGTGAAAGAGCAGAAGCTCGACTACCAGGTCGGTCGGTTTCCGTTCAGCGCCAACGGCCGGGCACGGGCCTCCAACGAGACCGAGGGGTTCGTGAAGATTATCCGGGACAAGAAGTACGGCGAGATTCTGGGGGCCCACATCGTGGGCAGCCACGCCTCCGAGATGATCCACGAGCTGGCCGTGGCACGCGAGAACGAGTACACGGTCGAGGAAGTCGATCTGGCCGTTCACGCGCATCCGACCCTGTCGGAGGCGACCGCCGAAGCGGCGCTCGACTCCATGGGCCGAGTGATCCACATCTGACCGTGGACCCCGTCCGCCTCGCCCTCCTGGCGATGGGGTCCGGCATGGCTTTCGGCGTCGCCGCGGTAAGCCTGACGGTACTCGGCGTGGACTACCTTCGTCCGGCGACGCCCCCTTCCAACCTGGCCTCGGGTCCCGCGTTCTACCTCCTCATGTTCGGGACCCTGTTCGGTCTGATGCTGGCCGGAGCGGTGGCCTGGCGGCTGCTGGCCCCGGTACTGTCCACCTACCGCAGGGGCGGCCTCAGCCTGGTGACCGCGATGGCCACCGTACTGCCCATGCTGCTGTGCATGGCCGCCAACCAGCTGGGAGGGCGTGCCGGCCTTGTCGGACTCGCGCTGACAGCGCTGCTGCTGGCCCTGGTGCTCGCGAGTCGAGCCCGGCGGGCGGGAGCCGGCGCGTGAGCCGGCGGCTCGAGGTGGCCGACCTCGGTCCCCGGCGCTACCAGGGGATACTCGAGCTTCAGCGGCGCCTGTGTCGCCAGCGCATGGCCGGGGAGCGGCCGGACGACCTGCTGCTGCTGGTGGAGCACGAGCCGGTGGTGACCCTGGGGCGAGGCACTCGTGCCACCAGCATACGGCTCACGCCGGAGGACTTGTCGGCCCGGGGGGTCGGGCTGGTAGAGGTTGAGCGCGGCGGAGATGCGACCTTCCACGGGCCCGGCCAACTGGTGGGCTACCCGGTGCTGGACCTCCGCGAGCACCGGCAGGACCTGCACTGGTACCTGCGCCAGCTCGAAGGCGTGGTGATCACGGCGCTGGCCGCCCTGGGCGTGCCCGCGGAGCGGAACCCGGGCCTCACCGGCGTATGGACCCGCGGCCGCAAGATCGCGAGCATCGGGATCCACGTGAAACAGTGGGTGACGTTCCACGGGTTCGCGCTCAACGTCACGACGGACCTGCGTGGGTTCGACCTCATCGTGCCGTGCGGCATCGACGGCGTCGTCATGACGAGCGTGGCCGCCGAGCTTGGGAGGACCGACGCCGCGGCGCTCCAGGGGCAGGCGCGCGACGCGATGGTCAGCGCATTCGGAACGACGTTCGACTACGAAGCAGTCGAGCGGGTGCCGACTGAGAGCCTGGCGTCCTTCGCAATTTCTTGAGCACAGCCACCGGACCGCTGCCGAGAGACCGCAAGGGGGAGGCCGCCATGGATCGGGTAGACACGCTGGACTCCAGCAGGCCCCGCCTGCCACCGGGACAGATCGTCACCCGGAAGTGGCCGGTGCTGCACTATGGCACCGTCCCCGCCGTGGACCTCCGCAGCTGGCGGTTCGAGGTCACCGGGCTGGTCGAGCGACCACTGTCGCTCACCTGGGAGGAGCTCCAGGCCATGCCACGCCGGGAAACGGCATGCGACATTCACTGCGTGACCCGCTGGAGCCGGTACGACAACGTGTTCGAAGGCGTGCCGGTGCAGGCCGTTCTCCAGCGCGCAGGTGTGAAGCCCGAAGCTGCCTACGTGATGGTGCAAGCCGCGCAGGACTACACCACCAACCTCGCGCTGGTCGATCTGGACCGGCCCGCCAACCTCCTCGCCTTCCGGCACAACGGGGAGCCGCTGCCGCCGGAGCATGGAGGGCCGGTGCGGCTGCTGGTCCCACACCTCTACTTCTGGAAGAGCGCCAAGTGGGTAACGGGGTTCGAGCTGCTGGAGGAGGATGCGCCGGGATTCTGGGAGCGGAACGGCTACCATATGCGGGGCGATCCCTGGCAGGAAGAGCGCTACGGGCGACCGGACCCGGTCCGGATGCGCCGAGGACCCCGATAGGGCCGTCAAGTCTTGCCTTTGGGGACCAATCCGATTTCTCTGTCTAACATGGCAGAATCACCCAAGCATCCGTCGCCCGAGGCGCAGGCGGAACAGCGGATCAAGGACATTCTCCGCGCGGCGGACAGCTGGTCCAAGGAAGCCCCCCAGGCCCTTACGCCCGCCATCCGCGCCGTGTGCATCCGGCTGGCGGAGATGGTAGCCGACCAGCGACACTACCTCGCGCCACTCCCCGAGCCGCAGGAGAGCGAGCGCCGAACGGTGCTCACGATCGTGGCCGATCGGCTGCGCTCGGGCTCCATCACCGAGGGCCTGGTCCCGCACCTCAAGGCCCTGGAGGAGATGGAGCTTCGCTCGACCGGCTCATGGTCCATGGTCGCGTCGGCACAGCAGGAGTGGATCACGACGGCCATCCGGTACCTCGAGGCCTGCGCCGCGAAGCTGCCGGCCGGCGAGCGTCCGGACCCCTACTGGGCGGACGACGTGGTGGCGGGCATCATCGCCTCGGCACGCGCGCTTATCGGGATCGACGAGCTGCACGCGCGCACCGAGGCTCGCTACTCCGGTCCGATCAAGCGGGTGACGCCGGAAGAGGAGCCGTAGCCGGCTCCGGAGCCGGCGCCGTACCCTGCTCGGCGAACATCTCGAAGAACCGACCGAAGATCTCGATCCCGCTCCACAGCTGAGCGAGATCGAGTTTTTCGTTGGGGGAGTGGAGTCCGTCGTCGGGCAGGCCGATGCCGGTGAGGAGGACCGGAGCGCCGGTAAGGCCCAGCTCGGGCACGATCGGGATCGAGCCGCCGGCGCGCACCCGAACGGCCGGCCGG
>DASSMN010000308.1:0-4212 GCA_035688885.1 Gemmatimonadales bacterium | reverse complement strand
CCAACCCTCCCGGCCCCGCACCCATCTGAGCGAAGACTTCTCAGCGAGAATCCCTGCTCCCGAGGCTTGACCCGATGCTCTCCGGTTGTCTGCGCGTGACCCTGGCGCTTCTTGCGGGCTCCGGCTCGCTGGCGGCGCAGTCCGGCGGATCTGTCTCACAAGCCGGCTCCGCCGGATCCGCCCGCGCCGCCACCGACCGCCTGATCCGCGCCTACATGCGCGACCAGCACGTGCCCGGCGCTTCAGTCGCGGTCGTGTCCGGCGGCCGGCTGGTCTATGCCCGCGGCTACGGGTGGGCCGACCTGGAGGACAGCGTTCCCGTCACCCCGCGCACCCGGTTCCCCAGCGCGTCGACGGCCAAGCTGCTCACGGCGACGGCGGTGCTGCAGCTGGCCGACCAAGGAAAGCTCGCGCTGGAAGACGCGGTCCAGGCGCACTGCCCCGCCTATCCGGCCAAGCGGTGGCCGGTGACGGTCGGCCGGCTGCTGGTGCACCAGGGCGGGGTCCGGCCGAGCGTGGGAGGCGACGTGTTCAACCGGGTGCACTACGGATCGGTGGAGGCGGCGGTGGGCGCGTTCGCGGACGACACGCTGGTCGCCGAGCCGGGCACGCGGCAGATCTACTCGAACGCGGGCTACGTGCTGCTCGCGTGCGCCGTCGAGGGTGCCTCGGGGACGACTTTCGATCGCTACCTCCAGGCTCACGTCCTCGGACCGGCGGGGATGACGGCCACCACGCTGGGCAGCATCTACCGGATCATCCCGCACCGGGCCGGCGCCTACATGGTGCGGACCGAGGCCAATACCCGGGCGTGGCAAGGGCTCTGGACCGCGGCCCATCTGGCGGAGACCGAGATCGACGTGCCGTTCCGGGCCGACCCGTTGGACGAGAGCTTCGCGACCGGGGCAAGCAACTATCTCACCACGCCGAGCGATCTCGCGCGGTTCGTGATCGCGCTCGATGACGGGCGGCTGATCGGGCGCGAGCGGCTGGCGGCCATGCTGTCGGATCAGCCGACGTCGGACGGGCAGCCAACCGGGCGCGGGTACGGCTGGGTGGTGGCGGGGACGGGCCGGTCGCTGGTGGCTCGGCTCTCTGGCAGCGTGTGGACCGGGTCGTCGGCGGTGCGGTGGGCGCCGTCGGAAAGGCTGGCGGTGGTGCTCAGCACCAATCTTGGCTTCCAGCAGCCGGACGCGGTGCTGGATTCGGTGGCGCGGGTGTGGGAGCGGGAGGGGGCACCGGCCTCGCGATAAAGCGAGTGAAAGGCCGGGACGTTGGTGTCCCGGCCTTTCACGTTCGACGGCGAGCCTGTGGTCGGCTAGTGCGCCCACGACGGCGCATACTCCACGTAGCTGTTGTTGGTGATCCGCGTCTCGGTGCCACCGCCGCTCGGCACGACGAAGATCTGGTTCTTCCCGGTCCGGCTGCTCACGAACGCGATCTTCGAGCCGCCCGGTGACCAGGTCGGGACGAAGCCCCCGCCCGCGGTCACGCGCTTCACCGTCCCGTCGGCCAGCGTCTTCACGTAGATCTGCGCCATCTCACCCGGCGCCGCGTAGCCGAACGCGACCTTCTTCCCATCGGGCGAGAAGTTGGGGTTGGCGACGTTGTTCTTCCCGAAGAAGATCTTGTGGCCCGTCCCATCGGTATTGATCAGGTGCAGCGTGTCGGCATACTTGCCGGCGTAGACCAGCCGCGTGCCGCTGGGGTCGAAATGGGCGCCGGTGCCGATGGGCCCCGGGATCGCGGTGTTCACGAACGCGGCGTTGCCGGTCGCCACGTCCATCAGCGCCAGGCGATCCTCGCCGCCGTACGTCACCGTGACGGCGAGCCGCTTGCCGTCCTTCGACCAGGAGGGCGAGAAGATGTCGAACGCGGACGGGACCGACCGCGCCCAGTGCTTCCCGCTGCCGTCGGCATTCATGAGGTAGATGTCCAGATGGGAGACGTTGGCCGCATCCAGCCGGTTCCGGACCATGGCGATGCGCTGGTGGTCCCAGGACCAGACCGGGTAGTACTCCCCGCCGCTGAAGCTGGTGACGCGGACCGCGCCGGTGCCGTCGGGCGCCATCCGGTAGATGTCGCCTCCCCCGGTGCGGGAGGATTGGAACAGGATGCCCGACAAGGACACCAGGTCGGCGGTGGCGCCGATGGGCTCGACGGCAGCCGGCGTCGGCGCGGGCGATTCGGGCGACTCGGGCGAGAGCGGGCTGTCCTCCCCGTTGCACGCGGCGAGGGCCAGGGCCAGCGCGAGCACGGCGGTTCTGATCTCCGGGGCCTGCGGCAGGCGGATCGACATGGCGAGCTCCTGGGACGAGGTCCCATTCAAGGTTGTCCACTACCGGCGACCGGGTGCCACCGGCGACGTGGGGGACAACCTAGGACGGGCGCTCACCTGGGAGTCGCGGGGGAATCACCGCGGAATCACCAGCCATAAGTCGTTGTGCGGCAACAGCAAGAACTCGGGCGGTAGGATCAATTGAGCAGACTTTGACGAACGCTTCGCATCGTCAACGGGTGCCGACGATATCCGGCGTCCCAGGTCCGTATCGGTTCTTCTTCTACAGCTTCGATTGCGGTGAGCGTGCCCACGTTCATGTCCAAAGGGAGTCCCGCACCTGCAAGTTCTGGCTGCGGCCGATTCAGGTCGCCCATGGCGGCCGCTTCGCCATGCGTGACCTTTTCGTCATCGAGACTCTTATACTTCGGCATCTCCAGCTGATCGAGGCCGCATGGAATGAGCACTGCGGATCATGAATATCCGAAGATCGTCAGCGTTCAGGTTACCGATACCTGGATTACCGCGACGTTCACCGACGGACGCCGCGTGAGTCTGCCTCTGTCGTGGTCCTGGCGCCTCGAGCGGGCAACGGCGGCTCAGCGCGAAAGTTGGAAGCTGATCGGGGACGGGGAAGGCGTGCGGTGGCCGGACATTGACGAGGATCTGAGTGCACGTGGGTTCTTCGTAGGCTCACCGGCGCCCCAATCACGTGCTCGATCCACTTAGCTCAGTGCCGTAGGGCGCCTCGCCGAGCGTCGAAGCCCACAGGGACACGATCACCGCCGGCGGTTTTGGCGCAGAGCAAGGAGCGGTGAGCGACCGCCGGCTCCCCTACTTCCCTTTCAGCCCCTGCAGCCAGTTCTCCGCCAGGATCAGCTCGCTCTGCTGGGTCGCCTCTCCCTCGCGCACCATGAGGAAGTGCTCCCCGTCGGGGGCCAGGCTGTAGGAAGGGATCGGGCCGGTGCGGGTGAACTGCGCGACCGAGAAGAGCGTGCGCTGCTTGCCCAGCGTGAAGCCCGGGCCGGCCGGGACCTCGGCGGCGACCATCTCGTTCCGGCCGTTGATGTAGAACAGCCGCCGGCCGTCCTTCGACCAGCACGGCTCGCTTCCGCCGACGGTGGAGACCTGCCACTTGGCGGACGCGGTCTCCGGGAACGGGCGGACGTACACCTCGAAGGACCCGGATTCATTGGAGGAATACGCCAGCCAGCGCCCGTCGGGCGAGAGCGCCGGGTGGAACTCCTGGGCCTGCGTGGCGACCAGCGGGACGGCGGCCGTATCGGGCAGGTGGATTCCGACGATGTCGGGGCTGCCCGAGCCCACCGGCGCGGTGCGGAGCAGGAGCCACTTTCCGTCCCGCGAGATCGCCACCTGCCCGTAATCGTCCTTCTCCGACGACTTGAGCAGCCGCGCGGCGCCGGTGCCGTCGGCGCGGTGCGCATAGGCCGGCCCCACCCCGGAGCCGGCGCGGTCGTTGACGTAGTAGACCTCGCGGCCATCGGCCGACCAGGACGGCCGGACGCTCGAGGTGTCGCCGAAGGTGATGCGGGAGAACGGCCCGTCGGGGAGCTGCTTCACCCAGATATCCCGGCGCCCCTCGCGTGAGAGCCCGACCGCGATCGCCTTGCCATCGGGGGAGAGGAATGCGCTCTCGATCACGCCCTGCGGGTCCCAGCCGGGATCCACCGGGGTCACCCCGCCTTCCAGGCTCACCCACACCGCGCGGCGGGACACCAGCGTACCGCCGGTGGTGTAGGCGAGGGTGCCGTTCCGGGCGAGCGACAGGTCCACGTTGAAGCCGCCGTTCCGCACGCCGATGCCCTCGAGCAGGGCGATGGGCGCCCCGGTGAGCACCAGCTTCTTGGGATCGAAGGGAATGGCGATCAGCTTGCCGTCAGCGGTCACGACCAGGAGATGGCCGGTCGGGGCGT
>DASSMN010000023.1:0-4898 GCA_035688885.1 Gemmatimonadales bacterium | reverse complement strand
CGGATCATCATCACCGCTTGCGGCACGTCCTGGCACTCGGCGCTGATCGGCGAGTACATGCTGGAGGAGATGGCCCGGATCCCGGTCGAGGTGGAGTACGCCTCGGAGTTCCGCTACCGCAACCCGGTGGTGGATCACAAGACCCTGGTCATCGGGATCTCACAGAGCGGCGAGACCGCCGACACGCTGGCGGCCATCCGGGAAGCCAAGCGGCGGGGCGCCCGCACCGTGGGCCTGGTGAACGTGGTAGGCTCGACGATCGCGCGGGAGGTGGACGGCGGCATCTACCTGCACGCGGGGCCCGAGGTGGGCGTGGCCAGCACCAAGGCCTTCACCAGCCAGGTGGCGGCGCTCGCGCTGGTGACGCTCCGGCTGGCCCGGCTCCGGAACCTGAGCATCCTGCAGGGCCGCCAGTTCATCGAAGCGATGCGCCGGCTGCCCGAGCAGATCGCCGACATCCTGGGGCGATCCAGCGAGATCGAGATGCTGGCCGACCGGTTCCTCAAGACCACGTCGAACGCCCTCTATCTGGGGCGCGGCGTCAACTTCCCGGTCGCGCTGGAAGGCGCGCTCAAGCTCAAGGAAATCTCCTACATCCACGCAGAGGGCTATCCGGCCGCCGAGATGAAGCACGGGCCGATCGCGCTGATCGACGAGAACATGCCGGTGGTCTTCATCGCTCCGCGGGACGCGGTGCACTCCAAGATCGTGTCCAACATCGAAGAGGTGAAGGCACGGGGCGGCAAGGTCATTGCCCTGATCAACGAGGGCGACACCGAGATCGAGCGGCTGGCCGACGCTACGTTCGCCATCCCCGAGACGCTGGACATGCTCACGCCGATCCTGACCAGCATCCCGCTCCAGCTGCTCTCGTATTACGTGGCGGTGGCGCGGGGGTGCAACGTGGATCAGCCGCGGAACCTGGCCAAGTCGGTCACGGTCGAGTAGACGGTCGGAATGGGAGCAGGAGGTCGCGGCGCGCCGGAGTCCGGCGCGCCGCGATTGCGCTTAGGGCCGGCCGCTCGGGCGGGAACTCGATTCGCCTGATGAAGCCACCAGTGTTGGGTCGGGGCTGATCGAGGGCGCCTCCACCTCGGGCACCCCGCGTCGGCGCCAGAAGCTGCGGAACTCGTACAGGCCGCCGAGGATGGCCAGGATCAGCGTGCCGCCCAGCTGGATAAAGGAGAGCGCCACGGCGTCAGCTCCGGTGACGCCATAGGGCTTGAGCAGTAGGATGAGCACACCCTCGCGCGCGCCGAGGCCGGCGAAGGTAATCGGCAGCAGCAGAATCAGGCTGTAGCAGGCCCGCGCCCAGGTAACCTCGGCCAGCCCGACAGGCGATCCCAGCGCCTGGGCCCACACGTAGAACCCCACGCTGCCCACCAGCTGAACCGCCAGCGACCATAGCATCACCTTAGTGGGGAAGATCGCGCCCAGCCCGTGATAGCTTCGCGCCGCGCTGTCCACCGCTTCGAGCTTGCTGCGGAGCCAGCCGGGATGGAGGCGCCGGGCGACCGCGTCGATCGGCCGGAGGACCAGGTTGCCCACCAGCCCCGAAAAGCCTGCCAGGTAGAGCGCCACCAGGGCCACGGTCACGCCGAGGAGCCCGGGCCCGACGAGCGCGTGCGCGCCGGTCGGCCGGCTCAGCGCCCAGGCGGCGACGCCGAGCAGGGCCACGCCGACGGTATCGGACAGGCGATCCCACGTCAGCGACGCGAGCGCGCCCACGGCGTTGCCCTGGCGCGCGAGCTTGTACCACCGGATCAGCCCGCCCGACAGCGTGCCCGGCAGGATGAGGCCGTAGAACGTGGACGTGGTGCCGATCTCGAAGATCTCGGGCATGGTGAGCCGGAGGTTCTGCTCGTCGGTGAGCAGCTTCATTCGCCAGGCGGCAATCACGCGGGCCACGAACAGCAGGACGAACCCGATCGCGAGCTTGGTCGGCTCGGCGGACCGGATGGACTGCATCACCTCCGCGAACGGAACCACCCGGAAGATGAGCAGCAGCAGGCCGACCGCGCCCGACACGGTCAGCACCCGGGTCAGCTTCTTCTTGGTCTCCGGGCTCATGCTGGTCCGGCGCTACCGCAGTTGAGCACGCAACCTCACTCCGGCGGCCATGCTCGCCAGCCGGCGAGCGGGGCATGAAGGGGGGATGGGGACGATCTGGCCCATCGGACGGTGGCTAGGGTAGTGCCACCGGCTGCAAGGCCGGTGCCGCGGCGGCACGGGTAGCGAGCAGCTCCCGATACAGCTCCTCGACCCGGGCGGCGAACTGCTCGCGCGAGTACACCCGTCGAACCCGCTCCGACGCGGTGTCCCGGAGCCGCCGGGCGAGGTCGGGCGACTCGAGGATCCCGCGCACCGCGCCGGTCAGGGCAGACGGATCGGCATAGGGTACCAGCAGGCCCGTGACTCCATCGTCCACCGCATCCTCGCTCCCGATGACCCGGGTACCGACCACGGGCACGCCGATCGCCATCGCCTCGAGGAACACCAGGCCGAAGCCCTCGTCGCGCGAGGGGAGCACGAACACGTCCATGGCGGCGTACGCCGAGACGACATCTTCCTGGTAGCCCGCGAATCGGACCGCGTGCGCGACACCGAGGCGTGCGGCCCGGGCCTCGAGCTCGGCTCGGAGCGGGCCGTCTCCTACGATCAGCACGCGCAGGTTCGGGTGGGCCGCCACCAGCGCCGGCGTCGCGTCGATCAGCACGTGCATGGCCTTCTGCGGCACCAGACGCCCGATGGCGCCCACCACCGGCTCCGCGCCGCCGCGATACTCGGCCACCCGGGCAGGGTCGGCGAGGTCGCGCCGGAATCGACCGAGATCGATGCCGAGGCTCACGACCTCCACCCGGCGTGACCGACCCGCGTAGGCTCGGAGCACCGAGTCTCGGATGCCGCGCGAGTGGGTGATATGCAGGTCCATGGACGGCGCCAGCCGGCGGCCGGCCCAGCGATGAAAGCGAGTCTGCCGGTACGGGTCGTTGGCCACCGAGGCCACCAGCAGCGGGGGCTTCGGAAGCGAGCGGGCGGCGAGCGCGCCCACCAGCGTGCTGGCCTCGAGATGCAGATGCAGCACGTCCGGCCGGGTCTCCTGAAGCGCGCGCCGGATCCCGAGGGCTGGGAGCGGGTTGGCGGCCGCGAGGCCGAAAGTCCGGTACGGCACGCCCGCGGCCGCCATGCGCTCGGACACGCCCGGGAGCTCGTGGCTCCGAAGCGACCAGGCGACAGGCTCGACATCGGGCCCATGCATGAACGACAGATCCTGGACGACGCGCTGCTCGCCGCCCAGACCCATGTGGTCGATGATGTGGAGGACCTTCACGCCGGGCCTCGGCGGACGCTCAGTCGTCCACCGGCAGGGTCCAGGTCTCTCCCACTTGGGAAATCACCACGCGCCAGCGCTCGGGTCCCGCGATCGCGAGGAGTCGCTGCATCGGCTCGTCCAGGGGCTCCCGGCTCAGCCGGAAGGTGGAATGGTGAATGGGCAGGAACCAGGTGGCGTTGAGCCGGCGGAACATGTCCCACGCCTCCTCGGGCGAGGCATGGTTGGCGATCCACGGGTCGTATGCCCCGATCGGCAGAATGGCGACATCGATCCGTCCGCGGTCGGCGAGGCGATCGAACGCGTCGGTGTAGGCGGTGTCGCCGCCGAAGAGCACCGTGAGGCCCGCTTTGCGGAGGAGATAGCCGCCCCAGCCGCGGTGCCGGTCGGTGACCATGCGGGCGCCCCAGTGCCGGGTCTCGACGGACTCGACCTCGAGCGCTCCGATCCGGGCGCGCTCACCCCAGGCCAGCTCGTCCACCTGACGGAATCGGCGGACCAGATCCCGATTGCCGGATTGCACCACGACGCGCGTGGTCGCGGGAATGGATCGCAGGGTGCCGAGATCGGTGTGATCCATGTGGGCGTGCGACAGCAGCACCGCGTCGAGGCCGGGGAGCTCGCGCTTCCGAAGCGCGGGCTGGATCAGCCGGCGCGGGCCCAGCTTGACCAGCCCGCGTCCGATGCCGACCCGCGGCTCGAGGACGGGATCGGTGACCACCACGCTGCCCACAAAATTGAGCAGCACGGTAGCGTGGCCCAGCCACGAGAGGGTCAGCCGGTCTTGGGGCCAGGTGGCCGGATCGGGTCGGTGCGGCGCGGGAGCGATGCAGGCCTGGCGCTCGGGGCGCCAGCGGCCGGCGGTACGCGCGGTGTTGGGCAATGGACGGGCTCTCCAGGGTGCCAGCCGGGTCTATCTTTGGATCGGTTCGCTCGGCTGAACAATAATCGCCCGGGGGCCGGTTCCGGCGGAGGATCATGCGCGTCGTGCTGCAGCGAGTCTCGCGGGCGTCGGTGTCGATCGAGGGTCGGGTCGCGGGCGCCATCGGTCAGGGGTTCTGCCTGTTGGTCGGATTCACTCACGACGATACGGACGAGCGGGTACATTGGATGGCCGAAAAGGTGGCCGGCCTCAGGCTCTTTTCCGACGCGGAGGGGAAGATGAACCTCGGCCTGGCCGACGTGGGCGGCGCGGTGCTGGTGATCAGCCAGTTCACGCTGTACGGCGACGCCGCCAAGGGTCGGCGGCCGTCGTTCATCACCGCCGCGCGGCCCGAGACGGCCATCCCGCTGTACGAGCGATTCCTGGCGGCGCTCCGGGCATCGGGCCTCGAGGTGGCGAGCGGCGAGTTCGGCGCGGACATGCAGGTCGAGATTCACAACGACGGACCCGTCACCCTCATCCTGGACCGGGCATGACCTTCGATACCCCGCTCACCCTCGCGTCATCGTCCCCGCGCCGGCGGCAGCTGCTCGAGATGCTGGGGCTCCAGATCCGGGTGGTGGCGCCCAACATCCCGGAGGTGCGGCGGCCGGTCGAGACCCCGGTCGACTACGTGGAGCGGCT
>DASSMN010000210.1:0-6708 GCA_035688885.1 Gemmatimonadales bacterium | reverse complement strand
GCAACCTGCTGCGTTGCCGAGCGGCCGCAGGCCGACAGGAGGACCACCACGAGTGCGCTGCGGAGTCGTGACATGCGCGTCTCCTGCGGCCGCGCGCGGCCGCCCTGCCTGCCACGATAGGCCGGTGGTGCGGGATTGCTGCACCTGAAAAATGAGAAACCCCCGTCGCGGGAGCCGCGACGGGGGTCACAGGGCTGAAGCTCAGCCCTTAGTCGCCTCGTTGGTGCCGTGGACTGTCGCTGACCCCGCCACCCAGCCGAGCATCATGGCCCGACCAGTCGAAGCGCGGCACTCGCGGCCCTGAACTGGTGGCCCGCTCCGCCGGGTCAGGGCGAAGGTGGAAGGTCTGATCCAGAATTGGTATGGGACCCCTGGAGCCGTAGGCCTTGGGCATGACCGACGCGCCACCCCCCGACGGCTTGGCCGGCGTGCTCGAGCTCGTCGGCCCCGCGGAGGCGACGGTGCCGTCCGAGCCCATCATCCCCTTGAGCTGGCTTCGCAGGTTGTGACAGCCGCCCGATGTGCCGACGAGTGCGCCGAGCAACAGGTAGGGCAGCCAGCGCCGTGATTGGCGGTTGGACATCATGCGTCCCTCTGACGGTGTGTACGTCCACGGCCCTTCGACCCTCGGCCGGTCATCGCAGGGTGTACAGGTACGCCGCGATGTCCCGCGCGTGCGCCTCACTTACGCCGAGCGATGGCATGGCGGTGCCGGGTTCGATCGACTGCGGATTCATGATCCACCGGATCAGCGCGCTCGAAGTGTTGGGCGCCTCGCCCGCGATGTAGGCACGCCCCGCAAAGGCGGTGAGTGGCGGACCGACCATCCCCTGAGCCGCCCGCACGCCCGGCACGACGTGGCACGCGCCGCATCCGTACGCCGCAATCGCCTGGCGGCCGCGCGCAGCGTCGCCGCCGGCCACCAGCACCCTGGGCGGGTCACGGCGGCAGCCACCCGCCATCGCGGCGGCGGCAAGCGCCAGACCCAACGTTCCAACCGTGCGCATCCCGGCACCATGCCGCGGCGACGCGCCCATCACCCCCCCGCTCGGGGGTTACCGGTCGGGCCCGGGGAAACCTCATGCGACGGCGTGGGGGGCTTCACCGGCTCATTCCCGGTGCCGAGCGTGCGGATGTACGCCACCAGGCGCCAGATCTGATCGTCCTGCAGCCGCCCGCCCCAGGCCGGCATGCCGTAGGCCCGCCCTTCAGCAATGCTCGAAAAGATCTGCACGTCGCTGTTGCCGTAGATCCAGAGCGAGTCCCGCAAGCTGGGGCCCATGCCGCCGCCGGCGTAGCCGGAGTGACAGCCGGCGCAGTTCATCCCGGTGAAGAGCTGGCGGCCGGCCATAATGGCCGCCTTGTCCCCGGTGTAAGGATTGGTCACCGCTCCGAGCACAGTCTGCGGATGAATCCCGGGGCTCACGCCGGCGCCCGGCGGGAGCGCGGAGCCGGTAACAGTGGTTCGGTTGGGGACCCGCGTGGGGCTGTCGTGCCCCGTCCGAGTGCAGGCGGCCGCGGCCAGAGCGAGCACGGCCACGGCGCCACGAGTCAGCGGCTGCATGTTGCCTCCGTCGGGATATCGCGCACGCACGGCGGGGGCGTGGGGCGCGAACGCTCGCCTTCCGCGGCGAGCGACTGCTCGGCGGACACCAGCGGCACCCCGTACCGTCGCAGGACTCGCGCGATGTCGGCCTGGCGGCGAGCCAACGCGCCGTCGATGGCGGTTCGGAGCGCCGTATCGGCCGGCCGAACGCCCGCCGCGATGGCGAATGTGAAGCGCAGGCCCGGGGGATCCAGCGCGGGCGTCACCGGCTCCAGCCGCATCGGAACGCCGGTCCGCGGCGCGAAGTAACCCGCAAAGGGCCCCCAGATGATGGCCAGGTCGACCTCGCGCCGCGCCACGGCGCGCACCAGATCCGACGGCGGGTTGGGTCGCGCGTAGTTGCCGTAGAGACTGGACCCCACCACGTTGTCCACGATGTGGCGGCGGGCGAGCGCATGGGCGGGCGGCGGATTCACGTAGTCGTCGCCCACGAAGTGGATCCCGATCCGGAGCCGGCGGAGGCGCGGATCGTCGAGCGAGCGGATGTCGAGGCCGCGGTCGCGGCGGGAGAGAAAGACGTAGGTGGAGGTGTAGTACGGCCGGGTGGCGAGCACCCGATCGCTCGACGCCGGAATCCCGAGCACGACGTCGCAGCGGCCGGCGCCGAGCGTCTTTCGCACGAAGCCGCGCCATTCGGGCGCCCAGGTATAGACCACCAGGCGATGCAGGTCGCGGCCGACCAGCTCCGCGATCCGGTTCTCGAAACCCTGCCGCCGCTCGTTGGAGAACGGGAGGTTGTTGGGATCCGCGCAGACCCGGAGCGGCGCGGCCGGGGCCGCGCCCGTGAGCAGCCCGGTGAGCGCCAGCGCGCCCGTCAGGACGATCGCCCGGAGCCCGGCCAAGCCGCTCCGTGTCCTATGGCAGCGCGAAGACATACACCATGCCGCCGGGCGCGCTGTACTTCGGCAAATCCTTCATCGCGTTGACGAATCCCAGCGCGGCAGTCGGGTCCGAGGGCGAAAGACCCAGCGCCACCGCGCCCGCCCACCCGCCGACGCCCGCGTACACGGCCACGTACTGCTTGCCGTCCGGCCCCAGATATGACATGAAGTTGCCGATCAGGCCCGAGCCGGTCTTGAACTTCCACAGCACCTGACCGGTGCGCGCGTTCACCGCCTTGGCCCAACCGTCCATCGTGCCGTAGAAGGCCACATCGCCGCCGGTGACCAGCGCGCCGGTCCAGACCGGGAACCGCTCGGGAATGCCCCACACCTTCTTGCCCGCGACCGGATCCCACGCGAAGAACTCGCCGCGGTTGCCACCCGGCCCCGCGTACATCATCACCTCGGCCCCGACGTACGGCGTGCCGGCGATGTACCCGGTCTCCGTGGCCTTGTAGTCCATGCACAGGTTGGTGCCCGGGCTGTAGAACAGATGGGTGCGGAACGAGAACGCCGCCGGCTGCTGGTCCTTGGCGCCGGTCGAGGCCGGACAGATGTTGGTGACGTTCACGCCCTGGTGGGTCTTCTTGCTGGGATCCTCGATCGGACGGCCGGTCTTCATGTCGATGCCGGTCGCCCAGTTGGTATACTGGAAGGTGGGCGCCGAGAGCAGCTCGCCGGTCTCACGATCGTACAGGTAGACGAAACCGGTGCGGCCGAACTGGAGCAGCGCCTTGCGCGGCTTGCCGTTGATGGTGAGATCGACCGGAATGTTCTCGTTGATGGCGTCGTAGTCCCACTCGTCATGCGGCGTGGTCTGATACGCCCACAAGGCTTCCCCGGTCTTGGGATCGCGGGCGAACGTGGCGGTGGACCACAGGTTGTCGCCCGGCCGGAGATCGGGATTCCACACGCCAGGGTTGCCGGAGCCGTAGTAGATCCGGTCCAGCTCCGGGTCGTAGCTGATCCAGCCCCACACCCCGCCACCCCCGCGCTGCCACTGACCCGGCGGCCACGACTTCACACCGAGGTCCGTGCCCTTGAGCCAATCGTAGAACGGCTTGAATCTCGGGCCGATCAGCACGTCCTTGTCGGGTCCGCTGTTGTACGCCTGCCAGAGCACCTTCCCGCTCCCCAGGTCCAGCGCGGTAATCCAGCCGCGCACGCCCATCTCGCCCCCGCTGTTCCCCACGAACACTCGGCCGTTGACGATGAGCGGTGCCATCGTCATCGTCTGGCCCGTATTGATGTCGCCGAGCTTGGTCTCCCACAGCACCTTGCCGGTGTTGGCATCGAGCGCCACCGTCACGTTGTCCAGCCGGTTGAACACCAGCTTGCCATCGGCGTACGCCGCACCGCGATTCACCACGTCGCAGCAGGCCTCCCCGCGCGCGGCGGGGTCGGTGGGCGGCTTGTAGCTCCACTTGAGCGGGCCGTCGGGGTTCGCCAGGTCGATGGCGAAGACGTTGTTCGGGTGCGGCGTCACCACGTACATCGTGTGGTTCACCACCAGCGGGGTGCCCTCGTGTCCGTGGTTCTCACCGGTGGAGAAGGTCCACGCGACCCGGAGATTCTTGGCATTGTCGGCGGTGATCTGATTGAGCGGGCTGTAACGCGTGTTGGCCCAATCTCGGCCGGGCAACGCCCAGTCACCCGCGGAGGGCGCACCCGGTTGCTGGACCGGGGTGGTCGAGTCGGCCGTGCGGCCCGAGACGGCGACGTTCGCGGTCGGCGTGGCGCCGAGCGTGGTGGCGCGCGTGCCGCGCTCATCGCGACAGCCGGCGGCGAGCGCAGCGAGGGCGAGCGCGGTTACGAGACCGTGCGTCGGGCGGGCTCGGATCGCCGCGAGCACCGCCTCCACCCCGACTTTGTGACGTGTGGTTTCCATGCTGACATCGCGGGCCAAAGTGTCTGATGACGCGGCATCGCGGCAATCACGGGGAAGCGATCGCCGCGCGCGAGTGCAAGCGCTGCCGCACTCTCACTAGACGCTGTTGAGAGATTGAATGCCGTGATGCCGGTCACCCGCCGTGCATAAGTGCACCCTGTGCGGGCCCGACCAGGCTAGACGTCGGCGGTGTAGGTCTCTTCGCGCACCGCCACGAAGCCGCGCTGGAGATAGTTGGGGAGCGCCGCCGGATGGTCCAGCGTGCAGGTGTGAAGCCACACCCGCGAGGGGCCCGGGCGCCAGGCCTCGCGGACGGCTTCGGTCAGCAGGAACTTGCCCCATCCCCGTCCGAAGAATTCCGGCAGCAGGCCGAAGTAGGCGATCTCGATCGACTGGTCCTCATGCCGCTTGAGCTCGAAGTAGCCGGCCGGCGCCGCGTCCCAGGTGAGCAGCCAGAGCGTGAGGCCCGGCGTCGCCAAATGGGCCCGGATGGCCTCGTCGCTCCAGCGCAGCCGGTCGGTCCAGTGGAACGCGCGACCCACTTCGGTATACAGATAGCGATAGAACGACGCCGGACACTCGCCCACCCGCTCGATGCGGGGTGCGGGGGACGGCGCCGCGGCGGGCCGCAGCTCGTCCGGCGAGCGGAGCTCGAGATACGTGCGGGTCACCAGGGTGGGCATGGCAAGAGTCTAATACGAAGCGGCCCCGGCGTCTGCCGGGGCCGCTTCGTCTTCATCCTGGAATCGTGCAGCGTTACTTGCTGTAGCTGCTGGTGTCCGACGAGCTGCTCGGGCTGGTGGTCGAGCTCGGGTTGGTGCTCGAGGTCGACGTGTCCGAGGGGTTGCTGCTGCTCGGGGGCGCCATCGTGGTGGTGTCGGTGGTGGTCCCGGTCGACGGGGCCGGGTTGGCCGACGGCGTCGTGGTGCTGGTGGTGTCGTAGCCGCCGGTCGACGGCGCGCTCATGCTCGTCGTATCGGAGCTGGACGGCACCGTCCGGTTGGTCGTGTCAGCCGGCGGCTGCGCCGGAACCGTCTGGTGCGAGGTATCGCTCGTCGACGGCGCGGTCGACGGCGTGCTCATGGTGTCCGTCTTGAACGAGCTGGTGTCGGACTTGACCATGGCGGTGTCGCTCTTCACCGCCGCGCTATCACCCCGCTCCGGGGCCGCACCCGTCTCATCCGACCGATTGTGGCAAGCGGCGAAGGTGGCTGCCGCCGCCAGGATCCAAAGAGTTTTCATGATCTCTCCTAGTAGCGACCGAGCCCTGCCCGCCGGGGCGTCGTCGCCGATGTACGTCAGCCGCGGGCCTACAATCCAAGCTTAAAGCTGAGGCCCCAAGCTACCTCCGGAATGCCTCTCTGACTAGGTCATAGATCACAAAATTCCCGGGTTTTCCGTCAGGTCCGGAGGGCCGCCAGATCCCGGTACAGGTCCAGGGCGGCCGGATTGGCCAACGCGTCCACGTTTTTCACGGCGCGCCCATGCACCACGTCTCGAACGGCCAGCTCGGTGATCTTGCCGCTGATCGTTCGGGGGATGTCGGCAACCTGCAGAATCTTGCGCGGCACGTGGTGGGGGCTGGCGTGCTCCCGGATGCGTCGCCGAATGCGCTCCTCCAACGCCGGATCGAGCAGTGCCCCCTCCCTGAGTCGAACGAACAGCACGACACGGGTATCTCCTTGCCAGTCCTGCCCGATCACCAGGCTCTCGACCACCTCGGGCAGCTGCTCCACCTGGCGGTAGATCTCCGCAGTGCCGATGCGGACACCCCCGGGGTTCAGCGTCGCGTCGCTTCGCCCCAGAATCACCAGCCCGTCGTGGCGGGTGAGGCGGGCCCAGTCGCCATGTCGCCAGACCCCGGGGTACTCGTCGAAGTACGCGGCTCGATATCGTGACCCATCCGGATCGTCCCAGAACGCAACCGGCATGCTGGGAAACGGCCGAGTGCATACCAGCTCGCCCTCGCGCTCGCGTATCGGCCTTCCTTCGGGATCGAACACCTCGACCGCCATGCCGAGGCCGCGCATCTGGAGCTCGCCCCGCCAGACCGGACCGACCGGGTTGCCGAGCGCGAAACACGAGATGATGTCGGTCCCGCCGCTGACGCTCGCGAGATGCACGTCCGGCTTGACTGCCGAGTACACGTAGTCGAAGCTGTGCGAGGCGAGCGGGCTTCCCGTCGAGAGGATCGAGCGGAGCGGGCCAAGATCGTGCGTCCGTGCGGGGGCCAGGCCTTCCTTCTCGGCGAGCGCGAGGTACTTGGCGCTGGTGCCGAACATCGTAAGCTGCTCGGCCGCCGCCAGGTCCCACAGAATGGAAGTCGGAAACAG
>DASSMN010000067.1:0-8041 GCA_035688885.1 Gemmatimonadales bacterium | reverse complement strand
CGGTCGCGGCGCGGTTGGCCAACCAGCACGCCGAGCTGGCCGACGCCTACGCCGAGGCGGGCGCGCTCAGCCGCGCCATCGACCAGTACGAGCAGGCGCTGGCGCTGGGTCCCAACTTCCAGGACCTTCGCTATCGCATGGCCCGCGTGCTGCTGGAAGCCGGCCGCGCGCTCGAGGCCCGCGAGGCGCTGGAGGAGGTGCTCCGAGCCCGGCCCAACTTCGTGGATGCGGAGGCCGCGCTGGGCCTGGCCCATTTCCTCTCCGGCGACGGCGTCGGCGCGCGCGAGGTGTGGCGGGCGTGCCTTTCGCGGCGCCCGGAGAACGCCCGCGTGGAGGCGTACCTCGCCATGCTGGGGCGCACCGGAGAGTGACGCCCGGGCCGGCCGCGCGCGCCGCGGGGCTCGGATGGGCGGTCGTCCTCGCCGCCTGTGGCGGCGCCACGGACCACGAGCGGCTGGGCGACCGGGCGTACGGCGAGGCCCACTACGACGAGGCCGTGGCCGAGTATCTCGAGGCCGCTCGCGGCCGCCCCGACGCCGTCCGCTACGCCAAGCTCGGGGCCGCGGCGCTCCACGCCGGGCAGCTCCGCCAGAGCGTCGAGGCGTATGTCCGGATGGCGGGCGACGACCCCACCCGTCGAGCGGAGGCGGCGGAAGGACTCGAGGCGGTCGCTCGGCTGGCCGAGCGGGACGGGAACGTCGATGTGTTGCAGGATGTGGTGGCCGGGCTCCGGGCCGTGGATCCCGACCGGAGCACCGCTCGCTACGCCTTGGCGCTGGTCCACCGGCCCGACGCCGACACCGAGGATCTGGTCGCGCTGCTCCCGGCCGCCCTCGCCGCGGCCGCGGTGCCGGAAACGGTCGACTCGCTGCTGCTGCTGTACGGCCGGGCCCTCCAGGCCACGGCTGGTTGCGGTCAGGCGCTGCTCCAGTATCGTGCGGTGCTGCGGCGGAGCCAGGACAGCGTCACCCGCGCCTCGGCTCGGCAGGGAGCGGCCGACTGCGCCTATGCCCTGGGTGACCGGGCCGACACCGCGGGGCGTCGCCAGGAGGCGGCGCTGTGGTTCGCCGAGGCCGCCCGCGTGGACTCGACGACGCCCACCGGACGGCGGGCACTGCTGCGCTATGGCGCCGCTCGGCTGAGCCAGGGCGACACGCTCGCGGCTGCGCTCGCGTTTCAGACGGTAGTGACGGGCAACCGGAGCGACTCCATGGGCGTGGCCGCAGCGAACCAGCTCAGTGCGCTGGGCATGCAGCCGCCGCCGGCCGACAGTGCCGGCACGGGAGAACGATGATTCGACGACATTGCTACCTGCTGTTCGCCGGGCTCGCGGCGTGTGGGGGCTCGACCCCGGCGCCCAAGGCGACCGCTACCCCGGTCTCGCGGGTGGCGGAGACCGCGTCGGCCGCAGACATCGACAAGCTCTGGAACGAGGCGATCCGTGAGGTGCGGCGGGGCAAGTGGAGCAACGCCGTGAAGCACCTGGAGCGGACGCTGCTCGAGTTCCCGCCGGGCGATCCGCGGATTCCGCAGGCGCATCTCTGGCTGGGCGAGGCCTATTTCGCGATGGGCGACAACCTGGACGCCGCGCGCGAGTTCCGGAAGACCTCGGATGACACGCCCAACGATCCGCTCGCGCCGGAGGCGCTGCTTCGGGTGGGCGATGCCTATGCCGATCTCTGGCGCCGGCCCGAACTGGATCCCTCGTACGGCCAGACCGCCCTCGCGACCTATCAGGAGCTGGTCAACCGCTATCCCGGCACCGACGCCGCCAAGCGGGCCCAGGTTCGGATCAACGACCTGCAGGAGCGTTTCGCCTACAAGGAGTACAAGGCTGCCCTGTTCTACATGCGGCTCAAGGCCTACGACTCCGCGATCCTCTACTTGAAGGACCTGGTCGCGACCTATCCGCGCAGCGCCGTTGCACCGGATGCGCTCCTCCATCTCGTGCAGGCGTACCGCACGCTCGGCTACAAGGAAGACGTGCAGGAGACCTGCGGCTATATCCGGCGGTTCCATTCGGCGGCGCCTGGGGTGGGGAAGGCGTGCCCGGAGGGGCCGGAGCCGTCGTGAGGGCGAGGGATAACCGCCCGGTCGCACCCTAGATGCCCTCCATCGGCCTGTTCGGCGGCTCGTTCGACCCCATCCACCATGGCCACCTGATCGTTGCCCGGGTCGCGCAGGAAGCGCTCGGCCTGGACGAGCTCCGCTTCCTGCCGGCCCGCGAGCAGCCGTTCAAGCGCGGCCGCCACGCTGCCCCCCCGGGGGACCGCCTGGCGATGCTGGAGCTGGCAATTGCCGCAAGCCCGGGGTTCGGCCTCGAACGGGCCGAGCTCGATCGTCCGGGGCCGTCCTATACCGTCGATACGCTGGAAGCCCTACGGGCGCGGGACCCCGCCGTCCGGTTCACTCTGCTCCTCGGGGCCGATGCCGCGGCTGAGCTCTCGGCCTGGCATCGTGCCGCCGACCTTCCCAACCTGGCCCGGATCGTGGTGTTCGGGCGGCCAGGAAGCCCGATTCCGGCCTCGCCCCTCATTGCCGGGTCCATCGTGGTGCCCGTGGTGGATATCTCGGCCACCGAGGTCCGCCGCCGGGCCCGGGCCGGCCTGCCGGTCAGGTATTGGGTCCCGGACGCGGTAGCCGAGTATATGGTCCGGCACCGCTTATATTTGGACCCAGAATGATCAAGAATCTGATGACCGCGGTCTTCGGGACCCGGTTCGACCGGGAACGACGCCGGATTCAGCCGGTCCTGGATGCCATCCATGCTCAGGAAGAGCGCCTCGGCAGCCTGAGCGAGGAGGAGCTCAAGGCCCAGACGGCGAAGTTCCGGGCCCGGCTGGCCGAGCAGACGTCCGCGCTCAAGACCGAGCTGGACGAGGTGCGTGCGGCCAAGCACGCCTGCGCCGACCCCGACGAGCGGGGCCGGCTGGAGCAGCACGCGCACGAGCTGGAAGTGAAGTACAAGAAGGCGCTGGCCGACACGCTCGACGAGCTGCTGCCGGAGGCGTTCGCCACGGTCCGCGAAGCCTGCCGCCGGCTGGTGGGCACCACGGTCCAGGTGATCGGTCACGACCTCACCTGGGACATGGTGCCCTACGACGTGCAGCTCATCGGCGGGATCGTGCTGCATCAGGGCAAGATCGCGGAGATGGCCACCGGGGAGGGCAAGACCCTGGTCGCCACTCTGCCGCTCTACCTCAACGCGCTCACCGGCCGAGGCGCGCACCTGGTCACGGTCAACAACTACCTGGCCCGGCGCGACTCGCAATGGATGGGCCACGTCTTCAAGTACCTCGGCCTCACCGTCGCCTGCCTGGACGACACCGAGCCGTCCTCGGCCGAGCGTCGCGCGGCCTACCTGGCCGACATCACCTACGGCACCAACAACGAGTTCGGCTTCGATTACCTGCGTGACAACATGGTGTTCTCGCTGGAGCAGCGGGTGCAGCGGGAGCACGTGTACGCGATCATCGACGAGGTCGACTCGATCCTGATCGACGAGGCGCGCACCCCGCTCATCATCTCGGGCCCGGTGGGCAACGAGGCCGACGACAAGTACGCCCAGTTCAATCGCCAGGTGGGCGAGCTGGTGCGGAAGCAGACCGGCGTGGTGAACAGCCTGCTGGCCGACGCCGAAAAGCTGCTGGAGGACGACAAGACCCGGCAGGACGCGGCGCTCAAGCTGTACCAGGCCCAGCTGGGCATGCCGAAGAACAAGCGGCTGCTCAAGATGCTCAACGAGATGGGGATCAAGCAGCTGGTCCAGCGGATGGAGCTCGATGCCATCGCCGACCGGAAGCTGCCGATCAAGCAGCAGCGGATGCGGGATCTCGAGGACACCCTGTACTTCGTGCTGGACGAGAAGGGCCACTCGGTGCACCTCACCGACCGGGGCGCGGAAGCGCTGTCGCCCAACGACCCGGAGCTGTTCATCGTCCCCGACATCTCGGAAGTGATCCATCGGATCGATCACGACCCCGAGCTCTCGTCGCACGACCGGCTGGAGCAGCGCCGGACGGTCGAGGCGGAGTACGCGCTCAAGAGCGAGAAGCTGCACATCATCCACAAGCTGCTCCAGGCGCACGTGCTCTACGAGAAGGAAGTGGACTACCTGGTGCAGGAGGGCCAGGTCCTGATCGTGGACGAGTTCACCGGCCGCATCATGACCGGCCGGCGGTGGTCGGACGGCCTGCACCAGGCGGTGGAGGCCAAGGAGGGAGTGCAGGTCAAGGGCGAGACCCAGACCTTCGCCACCATCACGATCCAGAACTACTTCCGCATGTACGACAAGCTGGCCGGCATGACCGGCACGGCGGAAACCGAGGAGACCGAGTTCTTCCAGATCTACGGTCTCGAGGTCAGCGTCATCCCCACCAACCGTCCCATCCGCCGGCTCGACCAGGCCGACCGGATCTACAAGACCCGGAAGGAAAAGCACGACGCCATCATCGGCGAGGTCGAGCGGCTGCACGCGCTCGAGTGGCCGATCCTGATCGGCACGGTGAACGTGGACGTGTCGGAGACCCTGTCGCGGCAGCTCAAGCGCCGCGGCCTCAAGCACGAAGTGCTGAACGCCAAGTACCACCAGCGGGAGGCGGAGATCGTGGCGGGAGCCGGGCAGAAGGGGGCGATCACGATCGCCACCAACATGGCCGGCCGCGGCACCGACATCAAACTGGACAAGGCGCTGGACCTCGCCCAGGCGGAGGCGGGGCTGCAGATCGTGGGCACGGAGCGGCACGAGTCGCGGCGCATCGACCGGCAGCTTCGCGGCCGCTCGGGCCGCCAGGGCGACCCGGGGCAGAGCGTGTTCTTCCTCTCGCTCGAGGACGACCTGATGCGCCTGTTCGGCTCCGACCGGATCGCGCGCTGGATGGACAAGAGCGGCGCCGAGGAGGGCGAGGTCATCACGGGCGGCCTGGTCACCCGGGCCATCGAGCAGGCGCAGAAGCGGGTCGAGCTGCAGAACTTCCAGAGCCGGAAGCGGCTGCTCGAGTACGACGATGTGATGAACCAGCAGCGCGAGGTGATCTACTCGCTCCGGCTGTTCGCGCTCGAGCGGGGTGAGGAGCTCAAGGCCGAAGCGCGCCGCATGATCGAGTCGGCGCTGGAGCGGGCCGTCAATCAGTTCCTCGCCAACGTGGAGCATCCCGAGGAGTGGGATCGCGGCGGGCTCCGCGAGTCGTTGATGCTGCAGTACCTGGTGACGGTGGACGCCCTCACCGACGCGGAGGCCACGCCCAGCATCGACAAGATGGTGGAGCGCGCCAAGGCGGAAGGCGAGGAGACGTTCCGCCGGAAGATCGCGTACCTGTCGGACTTCGGCCGCTCGATCGGGATCCCCGACGTGGACGCGCAGGTGCTGTCGCAGGTGATGCTCAACGTGCTCGACGAGCGCTGGAAGGACCACCTCTACGACCTGGATCAGCTGCGCAACGCGATTCAGTACCGGGCCTGGGGACAGAAGGATCCGCTGGTCGAGTACAAGCGTGAGGCGTTCGAGATGTTTCAGGACCTCATGCACGACATCCAATCGACGTTCACCGAGCGGTTCCTCAAGATCCAGGTGAGCGCGGAAGGTCCGGAACCCCCGCGGCGTCAGCCGCCTCGCCCCGACGGCTCCCGTCCGGGCGGCGGTGGGCCGGCGGGTGGGACGCCGGGCGGTGGCGCGCCCTCGCATCCGTCCGCGCCCACCAGCGGCGCCGACGACCTGTTC
Organism: Gemmatimonadales bacterium; assembly: GCA_035688885.1. Taxonomy (GTDB): domain Bacteria; phylum Gemmatimonadota; class Gemmatimonadetes; order Gemmatimonadales; family GWC2-71-9; genus CAVVWJ01. The sequence goes on along the minus strand of DASSMN010000067.1, from coordinate 2,322 downwards.
ATGGGACCACCGCCCAGGGTGCCGCCGGTGCCCGCCGAGCCTGCGGCTCCGCGCGGCACGGCCCCAGCGGTCAGCAGCTCACTGGGCCCGGTCGGTCGCACCACGACAGCCGTACCCGAGGTCGGGCGCAACGATCCGTGCCCGTGCGGGTCGGGCAAGAAATACAAGAAGTGCCATGGAGTGGGGCGCTAGCGGCGGATTGCCCGCGAGCGGCACGACCGGTGGCCCTCCGTTGACAGCGTCGGCGGAGGGCCGCATCGTGTCCGGCACCCCAGACATAGCGCTACGGAGGGCTCCATGGCCCACCTGCTTCTCACCCGCGCGTCCGTCACCGCGCTTGCGGAGCTGGCTGCCTGCAGCGGCTCGGCGGGCGACTCCGGTAACCGTACCGCCATGGCCGATACGGCGGCCAATGACTCGGCCGACACCAAGGTGTTCGTGGTGAAGAAGTAGCTGCTGGGTCGTCAGGCGTAAATTGTTGGGCCACAGCAGCATAATGGCACCGGCGTCGACCGGCTGCGCGCTAGTTTGGGCGCATGCAACCTTCGCCAGCCAGCCTGCCCGCCGGTGATCGCCCCCGGGAGCGGCTCTGGGCCCTCGGCCCCGGCGCGTTGACGACCGCCGAACTTGTTGCCATCCTGATAGGAACGGGCGGCGCCACTGCCGGGGTGCTCGAGATCTCGGGACGGCTGCTGGAGGTCGGCGAGGGCTCCCTTCGGCGGCTCGCCACCCGGCCTCGCGCCGAGCTCCTGCAGATGCCCGGCGTGGGGCCCACCAAGGCGGCCAGGTTGCTCGCCGCCTTCGAGCTGGGTGTCCGGCTCGCGCGGGAGGAGCGGCCGGCGGCGGTGCGGATCCGGGAACCGGACGATGTCGCCCGCCTGTTTCGTGGCAGGTTGCGGGACCTGCAGGTCGAGGAGTTCCACCTCCTGGCGCTGGACAGCCAAAGCCAGGTGTTGCGCGAGGTACTGGTCACTCGCGGGTTGCTGAACAGTTCCCTGGTGCATCCTCGAGAGGTGTTCCGCGCCGCGATCGCGGAGGCCGCGGCGGGCATCATCGTCGTGCACAATCACCCGAGCGGCGACCCGACCCCCTCGGCGGAAGATCGGGCGGTCACCCAGCAGCTCGCCGCGGCGGGACGCCTGCTGGATCTGCCCCTGTACGACCACGTCATCATCGCGGGAGATCGCTTCGTGAGCTTCGCCTGCGCCGGCCTGCTGTGACCGGCACCTTGCCCGACCTCGCCCCGGACCTCCGGGCGATTCTCGAGCGCCATGCGGACCGGCTCGACCTCGATCTGATCGAGCGGGCGCTCCGCTTCAGCGCGTCGGCGCACCGCGGACAGAAGCGGATGTCGGGCGAGGATTTCGTTTCCCACAGCATCGCCGTGGCGCTGATCCTGGCGGAGCAGCTGCTCGACAGCACCACCATCGCCGCCGCGCTGCTGCACGACGTGGTCGAGGACTCGGACGTCCGCACCGAGGACATCGCCAAGGAGTTCGGCGGCGAAATCGCGGGCATCGTGGACGGCCTCACCAAGATCTCGAGCCTCACGTTCCGCTCCTCGGCGGAAGAGCAGGTCGAGAACTACCGCAAGCTGCTCCTGTCGATCGCCAAGGACGCCCGCGTCATCATCATCAAGCTGGGCGACCGGCTCCACAACATGCGCACGCTCGAGCACCTGCCGCCCGAGCGGCGGAGCCGCATCGCGCTTGAGACCCGGGAGATCTACGCGCCGCTGGCGCACCGCTTCGGCATGGCGGGCATGAAGGCCGAGCTCGAAGACCTGGCCTTCAAGTTCCTCGAGCCCGATGAATACCGCGACCTGGTCAACCAGGTGCAGTCCAAGCGCGCCCAGCGCGAGCAGACCATCCTCAAGCTCCGCACCCCCCTCGAGTACGAGCTCAAGCGCGCCGGCATCGAAGGGTTCGAGGTCACCGGCCGGCCCAAGCACCTGTGGTCCATTTTCCAGAAGATGCGGAAGCGGAACAAGGGGTTCGAGGAGATCTACGACCTGATGGCCATCCGGGTCATCGTGCGCTCGGTGCCGGAGTGCTACCACGTGCTGGGTATCATCCACCACAACTGGACGCCCATCCAGGAGCGCATCAAGGATTACATCGCCAGCCCCAAGTCGAACGCTTACCAGTCGTTGCACACCACCATCTTCGGCCCCGGCGGCCAGCTGTTCGAGGTCCAGATCCGGACCCAGGAAATGCACCGCACCGCCGAGTTCGGCATCGCGGCGCACTGGCTCTACAAGCGCGACGGCAAGCCCGACGAGCTCGACCACCACCTGGGCTGGTTCCGGCAGCTGCTCGAGCT
>DASSMN010000572.1:0-7767 GCA_035688885.1 Gemmatimonadales bacterium | reverse complement strand
GTACTTGGTCCAGGTCACCAGATTACGACCCGCCACGCGCACGTCGACGCTGTGGAAGCCCAGCACGCGGTTGATCCACGGCTGGTCGAACGTGTATCCCACCGAGATCTCGCGCAGCTTCACGAACCCGGAGTGCTCGATAAACAGGGACACAGGCCCGTTGAACACGCCGCCCGGACCGGTGAACCAGGCCTCGTCCAGCGGCACCGCCGTGCCCGCGCCGGGGCCGGCCACGGGACCGTGCAGGTAGTTCTGGCCGAACACGAAGTTGCCGCCATCGCGCAGGCGCTGAGATTCGGCGGAGGTGCCGAAGTGGTCCATCGCGCCCCGGGTCCCGTTGTAGTTCTCACCGCCATGCCGGATGTCGAGCAGTCCGCTGACCGAGATCTTCTTATAGTGCAGGCCCGTGCGGATCGACCCGGTCCAGTCCGGATTGGGATCGCCGACGACGTAGTTGTTGGATGCGTCGAGCTGGGGGTAGCCGCTCTGATCGATGTAGAGCGCGCCACTCGGCGCGCCCTGACACTCGCCGGGCGTCTGGTCAATGTTCACGTTGTTCACGATGAGGCCGCGGCCGCAGCGGACGAAGTCCGTGCCATAGAAGACCCCCACCCGCTGGCCCTTGATGGCCACGGCCTGAACGCCGAGCCCATTGGACCCGCCGCTCAGGGGGAACGGCGCGAACTGGACGCCGGCCAGGTCGGTCGTGAGGCTTCGGTTCTGGGCCCACTGGAACCCGAGCTCCCACCCGAAGTCCTTGGTGGTGATGGGCCGAACGTTGAGCGCGAGCTCGACGCCGATGTTCCGGAGCGAGGCCGCGTTGGCCGGCTTCTCGGTGTAGCCGGTGCTGCCGGCCACGGGGACGTTGAGGATCACGCCGCTCGAGTTCTGCCGGTAGTAGGTGATGCCGAAGTCGGCCTTGTCCCGAAGGAGGCCGAGGTCCACGCCGGTTTCGAACTCCTTCACCCGCTCCGGCCCGAGGTCCTGGGTGGGCAGGTTGTACCGCGTGACGACGCCGCCGACCCCACCCAGCTGGGTGGAGCTGGCCGGTCCCCATCCGCCTTCGGCGAGGGTGGTCGAGTTGAACACGTTCGCCAGCAGATACGGCTGCGGCTGCGTCCCGCTCTGGCCGTAGGCCGCCCGTACCTTGCCGAAGGTGAGCCAGTTCTCGTTCCCCTGGCCGCGGAAGAAAGTCCAGGCCGCGCTCGCCTTGGGGAACCAGCTCCGGCGCTGCGACAGGCCGAAGCTCGATGCCGCGTCATTGCGGATGGCCGCGGTCAGGAACAGCTGGTTGTAGAGATCCGCCGTGACCTGGGCGAAGTACGATTCGAGTCGTACGGTCTGCTTGTAGTCGAACGGCGCGAGCTGCGTCGCCGTGTTGGTCAGGTTGAACGGCTGCGGCGCGATCAGGCCGACGCCCAGCGCCTGCCGGGTCTGATAGCTGTTCGAGTTGAGATTCTGTCCTACCGTGACCGTGCCGCTCCAGGTCGGCCGGACCTTGTAGCTCGCGGTGGCGGTGAGGTTGTGGTCGACCTGTGAGGTGCGGATGTATCCCGCGTTCACGGCGCCTACGCCGTTGGCGCCGGCCACCGTGGTCGTGGAGGTCTGCCACGGCCAGCCTTGCGTGCGCTCGTCGTTGGCGTAGTCGAGGCCGAGGGTCTCGTTGAACTTGAGCCAGGAGGTCGCGCCCCACTCGGCGTTCACGTTGCCGAACGTGCGGCCCACCTGTGACTCGGCCAGATTCTCGTTGGCCGAGAAGAACGGGTTGTCGTAGGACCGCCCCGTTTGCTCCGAGCCGGGACCCGGATTGGGGAACCGGAACGATCGCTGCAGCCCATTCACCAGGTAGGGCTGGTTGTTGAAGTCGGGCGGGGTGCGCCACGCGCCGAGCAGCAGGCCTTCGGTGCTGTTCCGGCTCACCACGGCCGAGCCATCGTCATCCGAGTACGCGACGTTGGCGCCGACCTTCAGGTTGTCGAGGATCCGCTGCGAGCCGTTGAAGCGCACCGCGATCCGGCGGAAGTGGCTGTTGGGGCCCACGATGTACCCGCGGTCGTAGTTGTACCCGCCGGACAGGTAGAAGGTGGTCCGCTCGTTCCCACCCGAGATGGTGAGCGTGTTGTCCGTGTTGTACCCGTCCTGGAACATCTCGGCCGAGTGATCGAAGGTCGGGGTGCCCGGCGCGAGCAGCGGACCCCAGCTGCCGGCCTCCGCGAAGCCGACGCGGCAATTGGTCTCGCCGCCGGCCACACAGGAGGGCGGCAGGCCGCCGGTCCCCAGTCCGTACTTGTCCTGGAAAGCGGGAAGACGGCCGTGCTGGTTGAGGCCGATCGAGCTGCGGAGCGAGTACCGCGTCGGCCCGGGCTGGCCGTGCCGGGTGCTGATGAGAATGACGCCCTGCCCCGCGCGCGACCCGTAGATGGCGCCCGACGCCGCGCCCTTGAGGATCTCGACGTTGGCGATGTCGTCCGGGTTGATGTCGATCGCCCGGTTGGACGGCAGCGCGCTCGCGTTGGCGGCCGCGTTGAGCGGGTTGTTGAAGTTGATCGAGTTGTCCACCGGCACGCCGTCCACCACGATCAGCGGCTGGCCGTCGGAGGCGGTGATCGTCGTCGGCCCGCGGATCTGGATCTGGGCCGATGCGCCCGGCTCGCCCGAGGCCGACGTGACGTTCACGTTCGGCGCCTTGGCCGCGAGGGCGTTCACCACGTTGTTCTCGTTGCTCCGCACAATGGCCGTGGAATCCACCGTGCTTCGGCCGGTGCCGAGCTTCTCGACCTCGGACACGGTGCCGGCGCCCGTCACGACGATTTCGCCGAGTCGAAGCGGGTTCTCGGCGAGCTTGAAGTCCTGGGTCACCGTCCCGGCGGTCAGCGTCACGCGCGCGAGCGACGGCTTGAAGCCGACCGACCGCGCCGCGACCGTCACGGGGCCGGTGGGCACCCGCGCGCCCGGAATGGCGAGCGTATAGCTCCCGTCGGCCCGGGTGGTGGTGCCGGCGTTCAGCTCCTGCACGAACACGGTGGCCTGGCCGAGGGGCGCGCCGGTGGCGCTGGTGACGTGACCCGTGAGGGTCGTCGGCTGCTGCTGCGCGACCCCGATGCTGGCGAGGCAGGCGCAGCCGCCCAAGGCGACCAGCGCCGCGCGTACGACAATGCTCATGGATGTCTCCCGTCGACGCCGATGTCGGGGTGGCCACGCGCGGAGGATGGGACTGCGGCTACAACAGACCAGCGGAGTGGCTGCGAAGTGACCGGGATCGGCGCTACGACTCTCGAGGCTGAGGCTCGTGTCGCATGCGGCGGCGCGATGCGACGGAACGAACATAGAGAGCGCCGTTCTGGGCTTACAACGCTTCAGTCGCCACCTGCGCGGATCGCGCCGTGACCTGCACGTCCGGCGTCGTGAAGCGCCGATTTTCTCCGAGGTGTTGCGGCGCAAACCCTGTGATGGGAGTCACATGGATGCGGACCGATGTCACCCCGCGAAACGGCCGCGGCGGATCGCGGTCAATGTGGCCCTGGCGAGGAGAGGATCTGCGGGTTCAGGCAGAGCAGGAGCGCGGCCGCAGGCGGGCGTCGGCACGCGCGGCCGGCCGCTCGAATCAGGCCGGGTAGTAGCGGCCGCCGTGGAGAATCGTGCCGATCAGGCCGCCCGCCGGCGAGAAGCGCGAGCCATGGACGTCCTCCAGGTCGCGCAGGGTCTCGACCACCTTGGTGGCGGTGAGGTCGTCGATCATGCGGAGCGGACCGCCGCGGAAGGCGGGAAAGCCGATCCCGAACAACGCGCCGATATCGCCGTCGCGGGGAGTGCGGACGACGCCGTCCTCCAGCGCCATGGCGGCCTCGTTGAGCATGGCGAACACCAGCCGCCGCTCGATCACCCCGGGATCGGCGTTCTCGACCGGGCGCACGCCGACCAGCGAGTAGACCGAGTCGTCCACGCCTGCCTTGTGGCCGTCGTGGTAGCGGTAGAATCCCCGCCCGTTCTTGCGGCCCTGCCGGCCGTCGGTGATGAGCCGCGCGAGCGTCTCGGGCGGGCGCAGCCGGTCGCCGAATGCCGCGTACATCACCGCGCCCGCCTTCTGCGCCACGTCCAGGCCCACCTCGTCCAGCAGCGCCACCGGGCCGACCGGAAAGCCCCATCGGGTCATGGTCTGGTCGATGACTTCGATGGGCACGCCTTCCGCGATGAGGATCGCCGCCTCGTTCAGGTATGGCGACAGGATCCGGTTGACCCAGAACCCGGGGTGATCGGCCACCACGATCACGGTCTTGCCCATGCGGCGGCCGAACCGCACCGCCGTGATGATGGCCTCCGGGTCGGTGACCTCCGTGGGAATGACCTCGAGCAACGGCATCTTCTCCACCGGCGAGAAGAAATGCATGCCCAGCACCCGCGCGGGACGCGCGGCATGGGCCGCGATGTCGCGGATGGGGATGGTGGAGGTGTTGCTGGCCACGATCGCCTCGGGACGGGTCACCGCCTCCACCTCGGCCAGCACCTGGCGCTTGATGTCGAGGTCCTCGAACACGGCCTCGATGACGAGGTCGGCCCGGGCAAAGCCGCGGTAGTCGGCGCCGCCCGACAGCAGTGAGCTCAGGCGCTCGAACTGCGGGCGGGTCAGGCGGCGCCGCTTCTGCCGCTCGGCCAGAATGCCGGTGGCGGCCTTGAGCCCTTTGCCCACCCGCGGCAGGTCGGCGTCCTTGAGGCGGGTATCCACCTCGACATTGAGCACGGCCGTCCCCGCGATGCCGGCCCCCATGAAGCCGGCGCCTACGATGCCCAGCCGCCGGATCTGCCGGGGCACCGCGCTGCCGGGCACGATGCCGTCGTCCTTCTTGAGCGCATTGGTGGCGAAGAACACCTGCACCAGCTTGCGCGACACGTCGCCCACCGCCAGCTCGCCGAACGCACGATGTTCCGCCGCCAGCCCGGCCGTGATGCCCTGCTCGAGCCCGGTGCGCACCGCGTCGAGCGCCCGGATGGGCGCGGGGTAGTGGCCGCCGGTCCTGGCCAGCACCCGCTTTTCCGCGGCGCGATAGACCAGACGGCGGCCCGCGGCCGTGCGGTCCAGGGCGAGCGCCGGAATGCCGCCTTTGAGCTTGCGCTCCGGCACGCCCTCGCGCGCCAACCGATCGGCGGCCGCCACCGCCGTCGCGCGGAGAATGCTCGGCGGCACCAGCTCATCGATCAGGCCGAGCCGGAGCGCCTTGGCGCCGCGCTCGCTCCTGCCGGTCAGGATCATGTCGAGCGCCGCCCGCGCGCCGATGAGCCGCGGCAGCCGCTGGCAGCCGCCTGCCCCGGGAATCAGGCCCAGCTGCACCTCGGGCAGACCGAGCTGGGTCTTGGGATGATCGGTGGCGATGCGGTAGTGGCAGGCGAGCGCCAGCTCGAGCCCCCCGCCAAGGCAGGCGCCGTGAATGGCGGCCACGACCGGGGTGGACAGCGTCTCCACCCGGTTCACCATTTCCTGGCCCTCGAAGCTCAGCCGCTCGGCGGCGCTCTCCGTGGTAAGCTCGCTGAATTCTTCGATGTCCGCGCCGGCGATGAAGCTGTCGGGCTTGCCCGAGATGAGGACCGCGCTCCGGATGGTGGTGTCGTCGCGCAACCGGATGAGCAGCGCCTCGAACTCGACCTTCACCGCATCGCTCAGCTTGTTGACGGCCTCGCCGGGCAGATCGAACGTGACGACCGCGATGCCGTTCTCGACCGCCGTGGTGAAGGCCGACACTAGTCGCGCTCCAGCACGAGCGCGTGCCCCATCCCACCCTGGGCGCAGATGGAGATGAGCCCGAACTGCACGTCGCGCCGGCCCATCTCGTGCGCCAGCGTGGTGACCAGGCGCGCGCCGGTCGCACCGAACGGATGGCCGATCGCGATCGACCCGCCCGCCACATTGGTGCGCTCCCAGTCCACCTCGCCCACCGGGCCGGCCAGCCCCAGCCGCTCCGCCCAGGCCGCCGAGCCCCACGCCTGCACGTTGCTCAGCACCTGGGCCGCGAACGCCTCGTGGATCTCGACCAGACCGAGATCGCTCCAGCCCAGCGCGGCGCGCTCGAGCGCGCGGGGCACCGCGTACACCGGTCCCATAAGGAGCTGCCACGCGGGGTCGACGGCGGCGACCGCGTAACTTCGGAGGTACGCCAGCGGGCGGTACCCGAGCGCCGTGGCCTTGTCTTCGGCCATGAGCAGCACCGCCGCGGCCCCGTCGGTGAGCGGCGACGAGTTGCCCGCCGTGACCGAGCCGTAGCGCCGGTCGAAGACCGGCCGGAGCTCGGCCAGCGCCTCGAGCGAGGTGTCCGCGCGAATGCCGTTGTCGCTGGTGACGATCTGGTCCATGCCCGCCCCGCCGAACCAGGGCGCGATCTCGGCGGTGAGCCGCCCGTCCTCGGTGGCGGCGGCCGCGCGCCGATGGCTCTGCAGCGCGATCCGGTCCTGGGCCTCGCGGGTGATGCCGTTCTCCTTCGCCATCTTCTCGGCGGATTGGCCCATCGTCTCGCCGGTGGAAGGCTCGGCGACGGCCGGCGTGACCGGCACCAGATCCCTGGGACGGGTGCGGGCCAGCGTGCCGATCCGCCGACCCATGGACTTGGCCTTCCCGGCCTCGACCAGAATCTGGCTGAACCGGCGCGAGTGGAGCACCGGAATGTCCGACAGCGACTCCACGCCGCCGGCGAGGACCACGTCGGCATGTCCCAGCGCGATCTGATCGGCGGCGTTGGTGATGGCCTGCGCCGCCGAGGCGCAGGCGCGGTTGAGCGAGTAGGCCGGCACGCTGGGGAGCAGCTGGGGAAGGAGGCTCACTTCGCGCGCCACGTTGGGAACGCGGACCGACGGCACCACCTGGCCGAAAATCACCTCGTCGACTTCGCGCCCGTCCAGCTCGGCGCGGATCAACAGCTCGCGGGCCGCGTGACGCGCCAGCGCCGTGGCGGAGACGTCGCGGAAGACGGTCCCGCTCTTGGCGAACGGCGTGCGGATTCCGGCCACGATGGCCACCCGCCGCCCGGGCCGGGAATCGTGCATAGCGTCAGGGGTGAGAGGTGAAGGTCAACGGCAAGCCGTACTCACCGCGGCGCTTACTGGCCGCCGCCGATCGGTGGTACTTTTCACTCGCGAACGGCCACCACGCTCGCGACCGCGCGCCAGCGCTCGGCATCGATCGGTTCGAGCACCTCGCGTCCGTGCAGGACGCGGAACGGCTGCACCAGCGTCGCCAGCTCGCCCGGACGCAGGAGGTGGTCGTCCGAGGTGGGGCCCCAGCCGAGCTCGCGCTGGCCGGTCAGGAACGTTTCCATCATCAGCAGTCCGCGTGACGCTACGAGGTCGCGGATCTCGGGCATCCGTGCACGGTCAAGATAATTGAACATCAGAACCGCATCAAAACGCCCGAGCTCGGGCCAGGGTCCCTCGAGGTCCACGACCCGCCACTCCACCGAGAGCTCGTGCGCTTGGGCGAGCTCGCGCGCGGTGGCCAGGCGGCTATCGTCCCGGTCGACGCCCACGACGTCGGCCCCGAGCATCGCCGCGGCCAGGCTGTGGCGGCCCTCGCCGCACGCGAGATCGAGCACCCGCATCCCGGGCCGGATGAGGTGAGCGTGCCAGAAAAACCAGGTGCTGGGACGGGCCAGACGCGGAACGGGGGGCAAGGTCACGGCGGTCGGTCCTCGGTGCGGTCCACGCTCGAGCAGCTGACCGCGGAACCCGCCGACCTGCTCGTCATCGGCGGTGGCATTACCGGCGGCGGAGTGGCGCGCGATGCGG
>DASSMN010000082.1:0-5690 GCA_035688885.1 Gemmatimonadales bacterium | reverse complement strand
TCCCCGACGAAGACGCGGAGAAGCTGCGCACGGTCGGTGACGCGATGAACTACCTCCACGAGAAGATCGGGAAGTAGCTTGCCGCATCGTGTCGTGGTCACCGGCCTCGGCCTGGTGACCCCCGTCGGGACCGACGTCGATTCCACCTGGAGCGCGCTGCTCGCCGGCACATCCGGCGCCGCGCCCATCACCAAGTTCGATCCGCACAAGCTGTCGGTCCGGTTCGCCTGCGAGGTCAAAGGCTTCGATCCGCTGAAGTACATCGATCGGAAAGAGGCCCGCCGCTACGATCTCTTCGCGCAGTTCGCGCTGGCCGCGGCGCACCAGGCGGTCACCCAGGCGGGACTGGAAGGCAAGTTCCCCTCGCCCGAGCGCACCGGGGTCATCATCGGCAGCGGCATCGGCGGGATGCAGACCTACGAGGACAACTGCACCGCGTACATCCTCAAGGGTCCCGACCGGGTATCGCCCTTCTTCGTGCCCATGTTCATTCCCGACATCGCGGCCGGGCTGGTGAGCATCCGGTACGGGCTCAAGGGCCCGAACTACGCCACCGTGTCGGCCTGTGCCTCCTCGGCGCACGCCATCGGCGACTCGTTCCACATGATTCGGAACGGCGTCGCCGACGCGATGGTCACCGGCGGCGCCGAGGCCGCGATCACCGGCCTCACCGTAGCGGCCTTCGCGAACATGAAGGCGCTGTCCACCCGGAACGACTCGCCCGAGACGGCCAGCCGGCCGTTCGATCAGGACCGCGACGGGTTCGTGCTGGGTGACGGGGGCGCCATCGTGGTGCTCGAGAGCCTCGAGCATGCCGAGCGCCGGGGCGCGCGGATCCTGGGCGAAGTGCTGGGTTACGGCCTGAGCGGCGACGCCTACCACATCACCTCGCCCGCTGAGAACGGCGAGGGCGCCCAGCGAGCGATGAAGGCCTGCCTGGCCGACGGCCGGATCGATCTCCAGGATGTGGGCTACATCAACGCCCACGGCACCTCCACCGAGCAGGGCGACGTGGCGGAAACCGAGGCGGTCAAGGCCGTCTTCGGCGACCAGGCCCGGAAACTGGTGTTCGGGTCCACCAAGAGCATGACCGGGCATCTGCTGGGCGGCGCGGGCGCGCTGGAGTTCGGGGTGTCGCTGCTGGTGGCTACCTGCGGCGTCATTCCTCCGACCATCAACCAGTTTACCCCGGATCCGCGCTGCGATCTGGACTGCGCGCCCAATCGCAAGGTGGAGCGGCGGGTAGATGTGGCGCTCTCCAACTCATTCGGGTTCGGCGGTCACAACGTGACGCTCGCGGTGAAGAGGTGGAACGCCTAAGTCAGGATCCGATGCGCCTGCCGATACCCTCCGATGCCGGCTGAGCCACGCGGGACGCGCTCCGCCGGCATTGTCATTCTGGCCACCCTGGCGACGATCGCGGCACTGTACGCGGGGCAGGATTTCCTGGTGCCGGTGTCGCTGGCGTTCCTGTTCTCGGGCCTGCTCCGTCCGCTGGTCCGGCGCTTCGAGCGCGCGGGGCTCTCGGCGCCCGTCGGCAGCATCATCATCCTGGTGGTGTTCCTGGGACTGGCTGTCGTCGGCGTGGCCAGCCTGACCGGTCCGGTCCGGGCCTGGGTGGCCGAGGCCCCGGATACCTTCGCCAAGGCGCAGGAGCGCCTGCGCGACCTCCGCAAACCCATTCAGACGGTGACCACGGCGGTCCAGAAGCTCGAGAACGGCGCCACCGGCCAGCCGATGGCGCCGCCGGGGGATTCGGCTCATCACGGCGGGCCCGCCAAAGCCGCCGGTGGAGCCCCGGCGCCGGCGAACTCGAGCGGGAACGTCGCGACCATCGCCGCGCGTGTCTTCGGCACCACCACCGCGGTGCTCGCGACCATCGTGGAGGTCCTGGTGCTCACATTCCTGCTCCTGGCCTCGGGCGACACCTTCCTTGCCAAACTGGTGCGCGTGCTGCCGGTCCGACGAGAGAAGCGGGAGGCCGTGGAGATCGTGAGCGAGACCGAGCGCGTGGTGTCGCACTATATGGTGGTCACCGCGCTCATCAACATTGGCCAGGGTCTGCTCGTGGGGGTCTGCATGGCATTGCTCGGCCTCCCCAGCGCCGGCCTCTGGGGCCTGCTGACCTTCTGCCTCGAGTTCATCCCGTACCTGGGCGGGGCCGCGATGCTGATTCTGCTGTCGCTGGTGGGCCTGGCCACCTTCGACTCGATCGGCCACGCGTTGCTTCCGCCGCTGGTCTATCTGGCGATCACGACCCTGCAGAACAACCTGGTGAGTCCGATCGCATACGGGCGACAGCTCCGCCTCAACCCGGTGGCGGTCTTCGTGGGTGTGTTGTTCTGGTATGCGCTGTGGGGGATTCCGGGCGCGTTCCTGGCCGTCCCGATCCTGGCGAGCCTCAAGATCCTGGGCGATCACCTCGAGTCACTCTCGACCGTGGGCGAATTTCTGGGCGAGTGATCGGCTGGCGAGGCCCGGCGCTCTCCATGCGGGGGCCCTATCGGTCGCCGACCGGCGAGGGCTTGAAGTCGACCGCGAGCGTGAGAAGAAACGCGCCCATCCGCTGGGCCTCCTCGACGGTGAGATCACGCGGCACGACGACCTGCGCTAGCAGGTCTGAGCGCAGCGGGTACTCGAGCGCCATGCTGTTGGGACGGGAAAGGGCGGGGTCGCCCGAGCGCGGCCGGAGGGCCGGCGCCGGGAGCTCGGCGCTGGGCGCGAGTCGCCGGCGGGCCTCCATCTTGGCCGGCCGGGCGGGCGGCCGGAACGCGTAGCTCCCCGGGTCGGCCATCCAGCGCACGAACTCCTCGATGGCCCGATGCACCCGGCGACGATACTCGCCCACCGAGGCCGGAGAGAGCCGCCCGGGATAGCGGTTGAGAAATTCCTTGAAGGTGGCGTCGACGTCGATGGTCCGAACGTCCTGCAGCTGTGCCGGTGGCAGCTCCTCGAGCACCTTGGCTGTGGCCACTCGCCACCCCTGCGCCGTCGCGGGGTGGACCAACCCCTTGGCGACCACGAATTCGATGAACCGCGCCAAGGCGGCGCGCGAATAGTCCGGCTGGGCTCCCACGAGCTACCTCCTCTGCAAGTCGCACTCGACCTCCATCCCAATCTAGACCACCCGCGTTGGACCGCAAGCATTTGTTGACGAATGTGCGCAAACAAAACGCAGCTCAGGCGCCGTGTGGACGAATGTTCATAAACTCAACAGGCGCGTGCGACTCCAGGTGTCGGCGCACAACGTGGGGCAATGCCGGCAAACGGCAACAAACGTAAGGCCGCTTTGGGCTGCCTGATTCAAACGCGCGCCAAATGCATTCTCAACGGCTACCAAGACCACCCGCGCCCCCAGGCGACGCCGGCAAACGCGGCGTTGCTCGTGCGGAAGTTGGGCTGCTCCCGCAGAGCCCGACCGGCCACCGCCTCGCGAGCGGCCGCCTCTGGCTCTCGGGAAATCGGTGGAGCGTGGCTCGGCAACTGTGGGGTGGATCTGGGGGGACAGCTGCTCGATTCGGCCGGGCGAGGCCCAGGGGCAGAACGGCCAGCCAGGGACGCCGGGGTGGGCCCGCTCGCGGAACGGCTGTGTCGAGCCGCGCCTGGCCGCGCTCTTCGCCGGGACGACCTTCCCCGCGGTGTCGCCGGGCTCGCCGTGGACCCGCCGGCGCTGGCCCACCCGCCGCGCGACCGACTAGATTTGCGCAGTGTTACCCGCGCTCTCCCAAGGAGATAGCATGACCGAAGGTATTGCCGCCTTCGCGCTGAGAGACCCGGCCCTCATTCCCATCGCCGAGAAGGTCCTGGCGGGTGATCGCCTGAACGCCGACGATGGGGTGCGGCTCTATGCCACCACCGACCTGCTCGGGCTCGGCCGCATGGCGGAGTTCGCCAATACCCGCCTGAACGGCGATCGCGTCCTGTTCTCCGCCAATCAGCACATCAATCCCACCAACGTCTGTGTGCTGCGGAATACCTGCGTGTTCTGCTCGTTCGCCAGAATGCCCAAGGAGGATGGCGCCTACACCCGGTCGCTTGAAGAAGTGTTCCACGAGGCCGAGCAGGCGCGGGGCATGCCCACGCGGGAGTTCCATATCGTGGGCGGCCTCCACCCCAAGCTCCGGCTGAGCTACTACACCGACATGCTGCGAGGGCTCAAGGAGCGCCACCCCGAGGTGCACATCAAGGCGCTCACCGCGGTGGAGATCGCCCACCTGGCGCGGATCGAGAAGGTGAGCGAGCGGGACGTCCTGATCGCGCTGCGCGAGGCCGGCCTCACCAGCCTGCCGGGGGGTGGCGCGGAGGTGTTCAGCACCGCCGTGCGGGCCACGATCGCCGAGCGCAAGCTGACGGGCGAGGAGTGGATCCGGGTGCATCGAACTGCCCATGAGCTCGGCATTCCCACCAATTGCACCATGCTCTACGGGCACGTCGAGACCGCGGAAGATCGGATCGCGCACCTCGCCATGCTGCGGAACCTCCAGGACGAGACCCACGGCTTCCTGACCTACATCCCGCTCGCGTATCACCCCGACCACAACGAGCTCGGCGAGGAGCTCGGCCGGGTCGGCACGGCGACGACGGGTTACGAGGACCTCAAGAACATCGCCGTCGCCCGGCTCTTCTTCGACAACGTGCCGCACGTGAAGACCCACTGGCCCATGGTGACGCCGTTTCTGTCGCAGATCGCCCTCAGCTTCGGCTGCGACGACGTCGAAGGCACCGTCGTGTATGAGCGGGTCTATCACGAAGCCGGGGCCCACACCCAGATGCACATGCCGTATCTGGAGCTGGTGCGCCTGATCCGCGGGGCGGGGAAACGACCGGTCGAGCGCGACAGCCTGTATCGTCCACTGCGGGAGGAGTTCGACGACCCGCCGCCGGAGCCGTCGCTGCGCCGTGGCGCCGCCTTGCCCGTGGTGCACGCCGCATGAGGCTGGGCCGCATTCCGTGGATCAACTGCTATCCGATCTACGGGGCGATCGATCGCGGCCTGGTGCCGGTAACGGCGGAGCTGGTGAGCGGCACCGCCTCCGAGCTCAACGATCTGCTGGCGGCGGGCGAGCTCCAGGTCAGCGTGGTCTCGGCGGTCGAGTACGCCCGCAATGCCGCGGCGTATCACCTGCTGCCGGATCTCGCGATCACCTGCGACGGACCGGTGCACAGCGTCGCGCTGTTCTCCCGGCGTCCCGTCGAGGAGTTGGAAGGCGCCACCGTGCTCCGCACGGCGTCATCGCGGACGTCGGTGCTGCTGCTGGACCTGCTCGCGCGCCATCGCTGGCGCGTAAGGCCGCGATACGCCACGGCGCGCGCTGAGGCGGTAGATCTCGAGGCCCTCTCGGGCCTGCCGCATGACGCCGTGCTCGTCATCGGTGATGCGGCGCTGCTGCTGGCCGCCGAGGAACGCTATCCGGTGCGAGTGGATCTCGGGGCGGAATGGAAGGCGTGGACCGGGCTGCCCTTCGTGTTCGCGGTGTGGGCTGCCAGGCGCGACGCCGGGCTCGACGCGGTGCGGACCGTCCATCAGCGCCTGCTCGAGTCGCGCGCGTGGGGGCTGGCCCATTTGGACCTGCTGGCCGCGGCCGCGGCCGAGGCGACGGGCGTGCGGGAGGCGGTCTGTCGGTCGTATCTCGGCGACCTGGACTACGCGCTGTCCTACCGGCATCTCGCGGGTCTCACCGACTTCTTCC